>JBMFPK010000267.1:0-3101 GCA_049969155.1 Chloroflexia bacterium
CATATCCCAGGTGTAGGTGAAAGGAGGTGTTCCGTAAACCGTTGCCGCCAGGTGGACGGGCTCGCCCCACGCGACCGGGCTGTCGCTCGCGAGGAAGACGGTCGGGGTGCAGCCGAACGTGACCGTGAAGGCATTGCTCAGGGTCGACTCGCCGCAAGTATCCCCGTTGTACAGGGTCAGGGTGTACACGCCCGGCTCCATCCCCGCAGGCACAACCGCCTCCAGGGTAGTCGAAGAGGCCAGCGTGAGGGAAAGGAGCCAGGTTTCCCCGAGCCGGGCGCTGGGCTGGCCGGCAAAACCGCTTCCCTCGATCGTCACCGGCGTGGGCTCGAACGGTGTGCCGATGTTCGGCTCGATCCGCGCGAGCGTCGCCGGGGGATTGGGCGGAAGCTGGGCGGTGATCTGAACGTCGTCGATGTACCAACCGACGTCGCTCACGGAAAAGTCACAGCCGATGCGCCATCGGATCTGCGCCTGCTGGCCGGCAAAAGCGCTCAGGTCGACCGTCACCTGCGTCCAGGTCGTCAGGTCCCCTACCCAGGCTTGTCGACCGCCCAGGGGGTTCGAGCAGCAGGTCGAGATCGTGCCGTTGTAGCCGTTGGCGGTGATGTACGGGCCGAGATCCTGCCAGGAGGAGCCTCCGTTCGTCGAAATCTCCAGCACCGCACCGTCATAGGCCGTGCCTTCGAACTGGTAGCGGTGCCAGAAGGTGAGGGTGCTGTCGGTTCCCAGCAACACCGGCGTCGTGTTCCAGAGGCGACTGTCCGTGACGACCGCGTCGTCCGGGACGAACCAGGAATGCGTCGGGCTGTGGGACTGCGCGGTCGAGATCTGCCAGTGGTCGGTCCCTTGAGCCGCGCTGTGGCTCCACTGCCCCGGTCCGGATTCGATGTCGTCGAAGAAGACGGTCGTCAGGGCGACGGTGGCAAAGTGGAAGGGAGAGGCCCACGCTCCCTCACCGCATCCATTGTCCCCGCCTGCGCGCCACCAGTAGCAGCGGCCGTCCTCCAGCGGGGTTTCGGGTGTGTACGTTGCCTCCGCGAGTCCTGCTACGTCGATTACGGGTGCCGGAAACAGGGCGCTTGGGTCGACCTGCAAACGATAAGAGGTCGCACTTGCGAGCGGCTCCCACTCGAACGTAGGCTGGTAGGGTTGATCCGTCGCACCGTCAGGAGGAGAAAGCAGCAGCGGGGCTTGTGGAGCGCCGTCGCTCACCCGCAGGGTCAGCTCTTCGCTCAAAGTCCAGGAGATCTGGTCTGTCGCCGTGACCACGATCGTGTAGTTCCCTGCGGGTGTGTCGGGCGCGACGGCCAGGCTCAGCGTAGAGGTGAACGGCGCCTGCGCGTATGGGGGCTCGAAAGAAGCCGTCACCCCCGCGGGGAGCGGTCCCGTTTCCAGGTACACGGTCTCGGAGTAGCCAAGCAGGCTGCCAATGATCACGCTCGCGGTGACCGTCCCAGCGTCACAAACCTCCAGGGAAGATGGATCTACCTGGAGCGTGAAGGTCGGTAGGTCCGGCTCGAGGAAGATCTTGACCGCCGGGTCCCCGAGGACGTTGTATGTCTCCCAGTAGTAGCGCGCACTGCTCGGGTAAGCTGCTTCGACGGCCGCCAGGCCCTCATCCGTCATCTCCGCCACGTTCGCGTGGGGCGTCCCCGGGGCAAAGAGGGAATCGAACATGGCGCGTTCCAGGACGTCGTCTTCGTCCCAGTAGGAGTAGGTCGAGGAGCCCCAGTAGACAAGCGCCCCCTTGTTCGGCTGGAGCACCCACGTTTCGCCAAAGACTTCCGGCTGGCCGAAGTTGCCGCTTAGGCAGGCGTGACTCGCCACGAAGGGGAACATCCCGTAGTTGGTCAGGTTCTGCACGTCCGTGGGGGTAAAGTTCATCTCCCAGCCGGTGTAGGAGCCGTGGCCGGAGTAGATGATCGCCCAGCGGCCGTCGTTGAAGGCCTGCACCAGGTTGTCGTGCGTCGCCCCGTAGGTGATGCAGTAAAGCTTGTCGCCTCCTGGCTGCGGGTCGTTGGGGAACCGCCCCCAGTAACCGTTGGGAGCCGTGTGCGTATTGATGACATAATTATGGGTCCCCTCTGCGATCGGGTAGTTGCTGCCGTCGCATGTAGCGGGGAAGGAGGCCTTCTTCAGCCAGGGCTCCTGCCCGGTGAGCTGTGCATAGGCGAGGTACTTGTCTACCATCGCCGTGGCGTGGGCCACTGTGCGCACTGGGAAGCGACCCCGGCCGATGTCCGGATGCCAATCGCCCGCGCCGTCCATCGTGCCGTAGTAGAGGTCTGTGGAGGTGTTGATCACCGGCCCCGTCCAGGTCGCGATGCTGTCCGTGTCCCCGACGAGCAGCACGTAGCTGGGCGGGAGGGGCCAGTTGTGGTAGGCGTTCACGATATAGGCCTGGACGTTGCTCGCCGAAAGGCATCCGCCGATCTGGGAGCAACGCATCATCGTGACGTCAAAGCCCCGGCTCTCGCGCAACTGCACGAAGGGCACCATCGCATCGTAGAAGGCGTCGGCAGTGATGATCAGGTAGCCGATCGGAGTCTCCGGGCCGAATCGCCGGGGCGGCCGGCCCTGGTTGTAGTTCAGGATGCGCTGTGCCAGCCGTGCCTCGAAGGCCGGGGATGCGTAGCGCTCCGCAAGCGCCTCGGTGCGTGCCATATCGCTCCCATCCAAGAGCAGCCGGAAGACGATCTCGCGATAGAGCCGGAGGATGCCTGCGGAGGGGTCGTAGGCGACCGGCCAGACCTCCACCGGCTGCACCCGGTGCCCGCGCACGATGTACGGTTCACCCAGCGCCAGCGGAAAGGCGGGGAAGAGCGACCCCTGGGAGTAGAACGGGCGGTCGATCTGGAAGGGCGTTTCGCTCTCGCCCGCCGGCGTTTTCAGCTGCGGCGGCTGCAACGGGTAGATCGGGTACAACCCCAGCTCCTCCAGGCGGACATCGCGATAGTCCGCACGGAGCAGCTCCACCGTCACCTGCGCCCCGAAGGGGATCTCGACCTCCTTCCGCAACACCGGGAGGTCGGGGTAGCCCACCTGCGTGCCGTGTCCGTACCCGTCGCCGTACAGGCGGCTGAAGCGCTCGCCTTCCA
>JBMFPK010000267.1:3111-3663 GCA_049969155.1 Chloroflexia bacterium
CTGGCAACCGGGCAAGGCCGCCCGGAGGTCGATTCGGGAGGCGTCCGCGGCGAGCAGGCTGAGGGTCGGGATGCTCCCCTGGGCATCCCCAAAGCCCAGTCTTCCCTCGCTGACGGTCGGCCCCTGTCCGCGCGGGCTGGCCAGCGCGAGGAGCTGCCCCCAGCCCAGCAGGAGCACCACCAGCACGGCCGTACCTGTCAAACCTTTTCGCACCGTTCGATGCTTCACCGCATTTCCTCCTCTCTCCTCAGGAAGAACACCGAACCCACAAGGACCTGCGACACCATTTCCTCCTCTCTCCTCAGGAAGAACACCGAACCCACAAGGACCTGCGACACCTCCTTTTTCAGAAATACGCCTCGAAACTGGGAATCCCGAGCTCCTGGCGCATAGCGCGGAGCTCGCGGCGCAGGTTTTCGTTCAGCGGAATCCCCTCGGCACGCACGCGCCGCTCCGCCTCGTACTCTTTTTCCCCCGCGACATAGATCCGCTCGGCGCCGGGGACTTTCCGGGAGCGCTGGAGGTCACGCAGGATGCGCCCCACGATCCTGC
>JBMFPK010000268.1:0-3661 GCA_049969155.1 Chloroflexia bacterium
TGAGCACGCTTGTTTCCCAGCGGTTGAACCCGGATTCGGTCTACACGGAGCGGCTTGCAAAGCGCGGGATTTACTTGCAGGAGGGGCGGGATCGGGGCGTGCTTGAGATGGTCACCGTCGAGGAGGCGATGGCGCGCAACTTCCCATCGGTTCCGCCCGATATGCCGCTCGAGGCGTTGGGGCGTTTCTTCGAGGAAAGCGGAGAACACGGCGCGGCGGTGTTGGATCGCGAGGGACGCCTCGTGGGCGTCGTTACCTTCTCGGACTATGCAGCAGCCCTAGAGGAAGGAAAAGGAAAGCAGGTGTGCGATATCTGCGTGCGGAACCCGGTGACGCTCTTTCCGGACCAGAGCCTGCACGAAGCGATGCTTCTGATGGCTTCGCGCGATATCGGACGGGTGCCCGTCGTATCCCGGGAGGATCCGGAGCGGGTCGTGGGGCTGGTGGGGCGTTCTGACCTCATCCGGGCGTACCGCGTGGGGCTGAGCCGCCGAATGGAAGCCGAGCACCGCCTCCAGCAGATGCGCCTGGCCAGCTACCGCGGGGGCGAGTTGCTTACGGTGCAACTGACGGAAGGAGCCGCAGCGGTCGGCCGTCCGGTGCGCGCGCTGAACCTGCCGTTCGGCACGGTCATCGTGACGATCCAGCGCGGGGAACGGGCGATCGTCCCACGGGGTGACACCATGCTCCAGGAGGGGGATAGCCTGGTGCTGATGGTCGATCGTCCCGAGAACGAGGCGCTCGTACGCGCTCTGCTGTTGGAAGGAGAAGGTCTGCCGGACGGGGAGGTACTCTGCCAGGCCGAGTACCTGCTTTCCCCGGAATCCGCGGGTGTGGGGAAGCGCATCGCCGAGCTCGGACTGCCGCGGGCCTCGCTTGTCGTGCGGGTCGTGCGGCAGGGAAAGGAACTGGTCCCCCATGGCGACACGCAGCTCGAGGCTGGGGACCGGGTCGTGGTAGAACTCCGGCCGGAAGACCAGCGGCTAGTGGAGGAGTGCCTGCTGGGGCGGGGGGTTGGCCCGGGATGCGCTGGAAAAATCTGAACCTGGTGGCTGTAAGTGTGGCCGTGTACGTGGAGGTGCGGGATGGATGCAAAACCTCGGATCGAAGAACTGGCCGAACGCTGCTACCGACGTGTGAGCGACCAGGGGCTGAAGCACGCGCTTGCGGTACAGAGCGAAGCGGTGCGCGCAATGGGGGAGTTCCTGCGGAGCCGCGGCTTTGTCGAGATCTCGCCGGTCATCCTGTCGCCCATCACGGACCCGTTGCGCCACGCCACGGGGCGCGCAGAAGTGGAGTATTACGGGCACCGCTACCAGCTCACGCGGAGCATGATCTTCCACAAGCAGATCGCCGTGCTGGGCCACGAGCGCATTTTTGCCTTTTCCCCGAACGTGCGGCTGGAGCCAGTAGAGCTGGCGGATACGGGGCGACACTTGGTGGAGTTCACGCAGCTCGACCTGGAGGTACGGGGCGCGACGAGGGAGGATATCATAACGCTGGGGGAAGAACTCCTGGTCTACACGGTCTCCTGGGTGCAAGAAAGGTGCGCCGAAGCGCTTGCCTTCTTCGGCCGCAGGCTGCGCGTACCGTCTCACCCCTTCCGCCGCGTCTCCTATCGTGATGCCTACGATCGGTATGGGACGGACTTTGAGGTGATCCTTTCCCAGCAGAGCGAAGAGCCGCTTTGGGTGGTGGACATGCCGCTAGAAGCGCGCGAGTTCTATGATCGCGAGGATCCGGCGCGGCCGGGGACACTCGTCGACATGGACTTGATCTATCCGGAGGGCTTTGGGGAAGCGCTGTCCGGTGGGGAACGGGAGCACGTCCCGGAGCGGATCGTGGCCAGGATGGAGCGCTCGGGGCTGGACCCGGAGGACTATCGCCTGTACTTGGAGATCGCACGGCGTGGCTTGTACCCTTCGGCCGGCTTTGGGATCGGGGTGGAGCGGCTGACGCGCTTCCTGTGCGGCCTGAAGCGGATCGAGGACGCTGTGCTGTTTCCCAAGGTCCCTGGCACGCTCTCGCTATAAGGTCCCGTGCACCGGCGCTGCCGTGCCGTACACAGCTGCGCACGGTTGGCGCCCAGAAGTTGTACTCTGGACATACCTCTGGTATACTGAGAACGGCTGACGAAGGGGAAGACGGCGCTGTCCAGTGGGTGTGGAGGGAGTAAATTGTTCGGGCCGGGCGAGATGCCTGGAGCGCCGGGCGGGTATGGGGCAGGGGCGGTGGTGGCGTACAGGCGCGATCGCGAAGGAGGAAAGTTGGGCGCCTCAGCAGAAGATGCTGGCCTGCCTGTGCTTCTCCTTTTCGACCTGAACCCTGCCTGGCCGCCTTCGGACATCGAAAGTGCTCTGGAGGAAATCGCGGCCCTGGAAACGGCCCTGCTGCGCTGGGGGCACCGGGTTCATCTCGTGGTGGTGCGCACGCCGGATCTGGTTACGCCTCTTCGTGGTTTTTGTCCGGACGAAGTAATCGTTCTGAATGCTTGCGAGGAGCTGCCGGGCATCCCGCGGAGCGAAGGACTGGTGGCGCAGGCCCTTGAGCGTCTAGGCTTTGTCTACACGGGGTCGCGTCCAGGGGTCCTTACCCGATGCTGGGACAAAGCGAAGGTCCGGCAGTTGCTGAAGCGCTGTGGAGTGCCGGTTCCCCGCTGGCGGGTATACGATCGGGAAGGTCTGGATGGGTGGGACCGTTTCCCGGCGATTGTGAAGCCGGCCCTGGAGCATTGCAGCGCTGGAGTTTCTCCGGAGGCCGTGGTGCTGACGCCGGCAGAGCTTCGCAAACGGGTGGCGTACGTCTGGGAGACCTTTTCGCAGCCTGCGCTGGTGGAGGATTTCATCGACGGCAGGGAATTTCACGTTGCCCTCTTGGGAAACGACAGGGTCGAGGTGCTGCCGCCGGCGGAGATGGATTTCAGCGCTTTCACCGACCTGCGGGAGCGGATCTGCAGTTACGAATCCAAGTTCTGTCCGGGGTCTCCGGCGTACGAACGGATCGAGGTACGTGTACCCGCTGCGCTTACCCTGGAGGAACGGGTACGTCTGGAGGATCTCGCCCGGGCCACATACCGAGCTTTCGGGTGTCGCGACTATGCGCGGTTGGACATCCGCCTGCGGGACGGCGTGTTCTATGTCCTGGACGTGAACCCCAACCCGGACATCAGCCCGGAGACGAGCCTTGTGGAAGCGGCGCACGCTGCGGGCTACTCGTATGGCGCGGTGCTGAGCCGGCTGGTGCGGATGGCCGCAAGCCGGCATCCGGCACTCGGCTTTCAGTGACTGGGCCGTTGGCTGGGCAGTCGTGCCCGGAGGATATGGGAAGGCATAGCTAGCCGGCTGACGGTTTGCATCCATGTTATTCTGGAGCCGGTCAGGGGACTTTCGGTGTACTCCTCGTTCATCCCCAGGTAAAAAAGGCCGGCACGGCGCGGTAGCAGCCCTGGACGGTGTGGGGAAACCCGTGTATCGGATTTCAGAGGCGGCCGGCACACGGATCGCGGGAGACGGAAGCCATGTTCACGGCTATTCTCCTAAATGTTGTGCCGAAGGGGGGATTCGAACCCCCACGGGGTTGCCCCCAGCGGATTTTAAGTCCGCGGCGTCTGCCGGTTCCGCCACTTCGGCCCACGAGTCTCCCTCAATAAAATAGGGGCCAG
>JBMFPK010000269.1:0-3659 GCA_049969155.1 Chloroflexia bacterium
GGCAGGCGAAGCCGAGCTGCGCGAGCCGCTTCTGCCCGTCCGGGCTGAGCACGAACTTCAGGAACTTCCAGGCCTCATCCGGGTGTTTGGTCGCCTTGGCGATGACAAACCCGGCGCTGTTCACGCTCGTCGCCTGGCCGGCCGGCCCTCTGGGCATCGGGGCCACGTCCCACCGAAAGCCGGCCTCCGCGTACCCAGGCACCACCCAATGGCCGATCGTGGTCATCGCCGCCGCCCCGGCAAGGAACGGATCTCCGCCATACTCCGCAGCGGTGGTGGTGTCCGGCCAGGAGTGGTCCACGAAGATCATATCGTGGAAGAGCTTCCAGACCTGGCGGGCTTCGGGGGAATTGATCAGGGTATGTGTGCGGTCCGGGCTGAGGATATCGCCGCCGTACGCCCAGATCGCCTCGCTCCAGATCAGTTCCATGTCCCAGAGGTCGGCGTAGAAGCCGTATTGGTCGATCGTTCCGTCCCCGTCGGTGTCTTTCGTGAGGCGTTTGGCGATCTCGCGCAGGTCATCGTAGGTCCAGCCCGGCTGGGGATAGGGGACGCCGGCCGCATCGAACATGTCCTTGTTGTAAAAGACGACGATCGTCTGAAAGTCCCGCGGGAGGCCGAAGTAGCCCTCGGGCGTTTTGTAGGCTTCCAGTGTGATCGGGTACAGCCCCTCCAGCACCTGCGGTTCCGCGTCGAGGTACGGCTGGAGGTTCAGCAGCACGCCCCGGGACTGGTAGTCCGGGTAGAGCGGGGCATCGATCGCAAAGACGTCCGGCGGAGTACCCCCGGCGAGCATCGTCTTCAGCTTCGTCCAGTACGAATCCCAGTCGGAGACCTCGACGTTCACGCGGATGCCCGGGTTGGCCGCCTCGAAGTCGGCCACGATCTGCCTCCACACGGTGAGCTCGGCCGGGTCGCCCCACATCATCATCGTGAGCTCCACCGGGCCGGTCGGAGTGCGCTGGGGACCACATGCCGCGAGCACCAGCGCAGCGATCGTGAGGACCAGGAAGATCATCCGTTTCGCCATGGCTTCCTCCTCTCAGCGGAGCCGGACGACCGGCTCCAGGTGACTGGGGGCATCCGGGTCGAGCCCCTTGAAGAGCGCGTGCTCCAGGGCCAGGAGCTGCCCCAACGGCAGATAGAGGACGCTGCGCACGGCCTCGGGCACGCCCGGAGCCGGACCGATCCGCACGTCTTCCCCAAGGGCGAGAGCGCTCCCCCCGAGCGCTTTCACCTCCTGCAACACGGCTTGTTCATACGATGCATGGGCCGAAGAACAGAGTCCCACGACGAGCACCCCTGGAGCCACGACGGACTTGGGGCCGTGGCGGAACTCCAGGAAATGAAAGGCTTCGCTCGGGCTGAGGGCCATCTCCTTCATCTTCAGGCTCAATTCGCACGCGAGCCCGTAGCGAGGACCGGAACCGAGCCAGAAGAAGCGCTCTGCCCCACCCCCTCGCGCGATCTGGGTCGCCAGCGATGCGTAACCCGGCAGCAGATCACGACAGAGGACCGGAAGCGCTTCCATCGCTTCCAGCAGCGGCTCCTGTGCCGCCCAGAGCGCCGAGAGCCCTAGCGTGGCCAGGTACAACGTGGAGAACGAACGCGTCTGCACGACGCTCCGCTCCTGCGCCTCTGGGAAGGCGAGGACCAGGGTGCCGAGCGCAGCCAGGGAGGAATCGGGATCGCAGGTCAACACGAGCAGGTCGCCGCGAGCAGCGGCAAGGAAATCCTGACACGCGCGAAGCGTCTCCGTGGTTTCCCCCGAGCGGCTGAGGGCGATCAGCAGCGTCCGGCCGTGCGCGTAACAAGCCGAGGGATGCAGCCAAAGTTCGGAGGCCGGAAACGCGCGGCACGGCAGCCGCCACATTTCCTGAGCCAGGGGCGCGGCTGCCAGCGCGAGGTAATAGGTGGAGCCGCACCCGGTGAGGAACACCTGCGTATAGCGCTCTCGCCTCCAAAAAGAAAGGAGTTCCTGCCGCTGGGCTTTCAGCCGGCGGAGCCCCGCGGCCCAGCTCTCGGGCTGGGACAAGATCTCTTCGCGGGTGTATCGCCCATCAGGCATAGGCACCTCGGATGGATCCGTTCGAAAAAACGGATGCTATCTTTTGAGAAGCACGCGCTCTGCGTTGCGGTGGTACACCTGCTCGAGCACCCCATCGGGCAAAAAGAGGCCGTAGATGTACCAGCGCCCCTGGAGCGGGATGTCCCCCGGGATGTAGTTGAAATACTCATCGTCCGTTTCCAGGAAGCGATACATGATCCGGTAGACCTCGAGGTCCGGCCCCATATCGGACCCGAAGAGGATCCGGTCGGCATACCGGAGGAAGAAACGCCGGGCGGTATACGGCTGACGGCCCAGCTCCCCGATCCGCGCGGCGATATCGATGTAGAGGTTCGGCGCGCGGTCCAGCAGCGCTCCCACCCAGGCCAGGTTCTCCGCGTAGCCGCCGACATGCGCGCCGATGAAGGTCGTGCGCGGATGCCGTGTCACCAGGTTGGCAAAGGCCTCCAGGATCTCCAGGAAAGGAGGAAAGGGCGGGCTGGGGAACGCCCATTCTGGATGGCGCTGGAGTTCCTCCCAGCGTTCGTTGGTCTCATCGATCGGGTCGAAGAAGGCAGGCGGGTCGGCGACGTGGATCACCACCGGCAAGCCGAGCTCCGCCGCCGTCTCCCAGATCGGCTCCAGGCGGGGGTCGTCCACGGGTACCAGGTTTCCCCGGTCGTCCCGCACGCGCAGGCCAAAGTCCTTCCACACCTTCAGCCCGTCCGCGCCCCGCTCTTTCTGCGTGCGGATACTCCGTGCGGCCCACTCGGGAAACCGATCGCCCTCCTGGGGCCACCGGGACCAGTCGATTCCCCCGAAGACGAGGAGGCGCTCCGGCGCCTGTTCTTTGAGCGCAAGGTGGGCGTTCAGGAGATCTTCTCCCCAAGCTCCGTCCAGATCGACCAGGACCGAGACCCCCGCACGGTCCAGACAATCGAGCAGCTCGGGCAGCGGTCTCCGGTCCCAACCGCCCCCGAACGGCTCGGCCAGGTGGTTGTGGGCATCGATCACCGGGAAGCGAGGCTTCTCGATCGGGAGGAAGCGGGTCACCAGCTTCGATCGGGGCCGGTACTTTTCGAGCTCCACCCGGAGCGCCTCCTGGTGCGCCGGCGCGGTCGACTCACGCCAGGATCACCTGGATCCCCTGGGCTTCGAGGGCCTGGACAAAGTCAGCCGGCACGCCACGATCGGTCACGATGGTATGGATGCTGGAAAGCGGGGCCAGGAAGGCCATCGCCACACGGCCAAACTTCGTGTGATCGGCAACGACGATCACCCGCCGTCCGATGCGCAGGATCGCCCGGTCGGTCATCGTTTCAGGAAGGTAATCGTTGGTCAGGCCGGCCTCCAGGCTGATGGCGCGCGTCCCCATAAACACCTTATCCGCACGCACCTCGGCCAGATCCTGCTCCGTGATGTGACCGATGAACGAAAGCTCGCTGGCGCGAAGCATTCCCCCGAGGCAGATCAACGTAATCCCGTCTTGGCCGACCAGCGTGTTGATCACCGGAAGCGAGTTCGTGATCACGGTCAGGTTGCGCCGATAGCGCAAGGCGCGGGCCACCTCGAGGACGGTTGTCCCGCTTCCCAGGAAGACGGTTTCTCCGTC
>JBMFPK010000270.1:0-3654 GCA_049969155.1 Chloroflexia bacterium
GCGCTCCCCGAGCATCTCGTAACCCACCATGAACTTGCGTACCGTCGCCGAGCGCAACAGCGGCGGGTAGAAATGGGCGTGCAGCTGCCAGTGGGCCGTGCTGCCCTTTCCGAACGGCGCGCCGTGCCAGCCCATCGAGTAGGGAAAGGGGATCTGGAACAGGTTGTCGTAGCGCACGAGGAGGCGCTTGAGGATGCGCGCGAGCGCTTCGCGCTCCGCGCCGTCCAGGTCACACAGGCGGGCCACGGGCCGACGGGGCAGGAGGAGGGTCTCGAACGGCCACACAGCCCAGAACGGGACGACGACGAGCCAGTGCGCATCTCCCACCACCACCCGATCCCCGATCTCGGCTTCTTCGCGGGCATAGTCAAGCAGGAGCGGACGACGGTACCGCGCGTAGTAGGCCCGCTGGCGTGCGTCCTCGCGCGCCGGCTCGACCGGGAGCTGCTCGCATCCCCAGATCTGCCCGTGCGGATGCGGGTTCGAGCAACCCATGATCTCGCCCTTGTTCTCGAAGATCTGCACCCACCGGTACTGCCGGCCGAGTTCCGCCGTCTGCTCCGCCCACACGTCGATCACCCGGCGGATCTCCTCCACGGGCATTTCGGCCAGGGTCAGGTCGTGGCGCGGGGAAAAGCAGACCACGCGGCAGGTACCCCCGACCGTCCGGGCACGGAACAGGGGGGAAACGATCTGCCCTTTCGGAGCTCCCGGCACCAGGGCGGGAAAGTCGTTCGTGAAGACGAAGGTATGTTCGTACAGAGGATTCCGCGCGCCCCCAGCCCGGACGTTCCCGGGGCACAGGTAGCACCCCGGATCGTAGGCAGGCCGCCGCGCTTCCGGAATCTCCTCCACCTGGCCCAGCCAGGGGCGCTGCAGGCGCTGCGGGGAAACCAGCACCCACTCCCCCGTCAGTGGATTGAAGCGGCGGTGCGGATTCGTACGAAACAAGCTCCAGGATCCGTGGATGTCCATTTCCATCCCCTGCTCGGCTTCGATGCCATTGTATACCACGCCGGGCCTTTGCGCAACCCCACTTTGACAAATCTATTCACCAGTAGTATATTTTTCCCCGTGGGCGGAGGATCGGCAAGATGTCTGTACGGTATGCCCTACTCGGGTTGCTCGCCCAGCGACCGCGCCACGGCTACGAGCTCCGTGCGGCGCTCGAAGCCCTGGTCGGCGGAAAGGAGACCTGGGAGGTACGGCCCGGACAGGTGTACGCTACGCTGGGGCGGCTGGCCGAGGCTGGACTGGTCACCCAGGTGGCCGTGGAGAAAGAAGGCGGACCCGAGAAGCGTGTCTACGCCCTGGCCCCCAGAGGCCAAGAAGCGCTTCAGCAATGGCTGCGCAGCGAAGCGAGCATCGAACACCAGCGGGACGAGTTCTTCATCAAGCTGATGGTAGCCGTGATGACCGGCCGAGACGATATCCCGCAGATGATCCAGGTGCAGCGCAATGCGCTCTTCCAGGCGCTCCACCGCGTCACGCAGCAGCGGATGGAAGCCGACCCGGAAAGGGAGCTCGCGCAGATCCTTTTGCTGGACAAGGTCATGATGCACCTGGAAGCCGACCTCCGCTGGCTCGACATGGTCGAAGCCCGATTGGAGGAAGTACGAAAACAGCCGCCTCCGGAGCCAGCGGTGCGGCCTCGTGGCCGGCCGCGCAAGCTCCGAGGATAAGGACAGCCGAGCGACAAAGGAGACCGACCTATGGCGCTTGTGCAAACGGAGGATCTGACCAAAGTCTACGGCAAAGGGGAGACCGCGGTAGTTGCCCTGGACCACGTGCATATGTCTGTGGAAAAGGGCGAGTTCGTGGCGGTCATGGGTCCGAGCGGCTGCGGCAAGTCCACGCTTCTGCACCTGATCGGAGGACTCGACCGCCCGACCTATGGGCGGGTGCTGCTCGACGGGCAGGACCTGAGCCGGCTGAACGACGACGCGCTGACCGCGCTGCGCCGCCGCCGGATCGGCTTCGTCTTCCAGTTCTTTAACCTGATACCGGTCCTGACTGCGCTGGAGAACGTGGCCCTGCCGCTGCTCCTGGACGGCGTCCGTACCCACGAAGCGCGCCAGCGGGCAACCGAATGGCTCACCCGCCTGGGGCTCGGCGATCGCCTGCACGATCGCCCGGACCAGCTGTCCGGTGGTCAGCAGCAGCGGGTTGCCATCGCCCGCGCGCTCGTTGCGGAACCCGACCTGGTCCTCGCCGACGAGCCGACCGGCAACCTGGATTCCCGCGCCGGCGACGAGATCGCCGCGCTCCTTCGGAGGATCGCCTCGGACTGGAGACACACAGTGCTCCTGGTCAGCCACGACCCTCGGATTGCCGCCCACGCCGACCGCATCCTGTTCCTCAAGGATGGGCGCATCGTGGACCAGGCCCGTCTGTCCGGCGACAACCGACAGGGGGAGGCCGAAGCCCTGCATGTGCGGATGCAGGCGCTCTGAAGGAGGCATTTCGATGCGCGTTCCGTTGCAGTTGGCCCTGCGCTACCTTGCCGGTCGCAAGCTGCGTTTTGTCCTGACCACCCTGGCGATCGTGTTCGGGGTAGCGGTGCTATTCGGGATGAACAGCCTGCTTCCGACGCTCCTACGGGCTTTTCGGCAGAGCATCCTGGCAACGGCGGGCGAGGCGGAGCTCGTCTTCACGAGCGTGACGGAGGGGCCCTTTCCGGAGGAGCACCTGGAACGGGTGAGGGCTGTCCCGGGTGTGGCGCACATCACCGGCTCCCTGCGTCGCAATGTGCTGCTGCCCAGCGCGCTTGCCGGCAATTCGGGGATCAACACGGTGACGGTGGTCGGTGTGGAACCGATCGGCGCCTTGCGGATGCACCTGTTCCCGCTGCGCGAGGGTCGCTTCCTCTCACCGGAGGACGGGAACGCGGCTGTGATCTCGCGCAACCTCGCGCAGCAGCTGGGCCTCTCGCTCGGAAACAGCCTCACTCTCCCCTCCACCGCTGGGACAACGAGCTTCTCCATCGTGGGCATCCTGGATGTGCCATCGCTCCCCGGAACGGAGGAGGTGTACCTGCCGCTTCGGACCGCCCAGGAGCTCCTGGGCGTGCCGGGCCAGATCAATCTCATCGAAGGGGTTCTGGAACCCGGCACCGATCGCACCGGGGTGGAACAGGCCGTGCTGGCCACCCTGGGTGAAGGGTTCAAGCCGGAGCCGCCGGAGATGGGCAACCAGTTGATCGCCTCGCTCCGACTGGGGGAGATCGCCTTCGCCCTGTTCGGCGTGATGGCGTTGGCCATCGGTGCGTTCATCATCCTGAACACCTTCCGGACGGTGGTCGTGGAGCGCCGGCACGACCTGGGGATACTCCGCGCGATCGGCGCCTCGCGGCGCTCGATCGTCGGGCTGATCCTCGCGGAGAGCCTCCTCCAAGGGGGAATGGGCACGCTGCTGGGGCTGGTGTGCGGCTACGGGCTGGCGTGGCTCCTCATCGCCCTGGTGACGCCCACCATGCGGCAATTCATGCATATGGAGAGCGGCGCCCCTATCGTCACCCTGCCGAACTTGTTGACCGCGGTGGTACTGGGAATGGGTGCGACGCTTGCCGGCGGGCTGCTGCCGGCGCTTTCGGCCGGCCGGGTGACACCGCTCGAGGCGCTGCGCCCGGTTGTGCCCGGCCGGTACGAGCGCGCG
>JBMFPK010000271.1:0-3633 GCA_049969155.1 Chloroflexia bacterium
GGCCGCCGCGGTGATCGTGACCCCACGCTCCCGCTCCTGCTCCATCCAGTCCGTGACGGTCGTGCCATCGTCCACATTCCCCATCCGGTGGATCCGTCCCGTATAATAGAGGATCCGTTCGGTGGTCGTCGTCTTGCCGGCGTCGATGTGGGCGATGATCCCTATGTTTCGGATCAGTTGTAAAGGAAACGCTCTGGGCATCGCTCCGTCGCTCGCTTCCTCATCCCCGACCCATGCCCACTTCGCTTGCACCCACGAGGGCCGGTCCCAGAAGGCGAGCGGACGTGCGGCCCATTACCAGCGATAGTGGGCGAAGGCCTTGTTCGCTTCCGCCATCCGGTGCGTATCTTCCCGCCGCTTCACCGCCACTCCAGTGCCGTTCGCGGCATCGATCAGTTCCGCCGCCAGACGCTCCGCAATGGAACGGCCTGTGCGCGCCCGCGCGGCGGCCAGGATCCAGCGCAGCGATAGCGCGGTCCGCCGGTGGGCCGGTACCTCGACCGGCACCTGGTAGGTCGCGCCGCCTACCCGGCGCGGACGTACCTCGATCAGCGGCGCCGCGTTCCGCACCGCCTGCTCCAGGGCTTCCACCGGATCGCGCTTCAGTTTCTGCGCCACAATCTCGAGCGCCTGGTAGACCGCCCGCTCCGCTTTGCTCTTCTTCCCGCGCATCATGACCTTGTTGATCAGGCTCTGCACGAGGACGCTGTTATACTTCGGATCGGGCGGTACCTGCCTGCGCGTGTATCGTGGTCGTCTTGGCATCGCTGTCTCACTCCGTCCAGGGCTCAGGCCGGCACTCCGCAGCCATCGGCCCCACGCGTCCTAGGCCCCCTTCTGCTTCGGGGCCTTGGTGCCGTACTTCGAGCGGCCCTTCTTCCGCCCCTCCACGCCCTGGGCATCCAGTGCACCCCGCACGATGTGATAGCGCACGCCCGGAAGGTCCTTCACACGGCCGCCCCGTACGAGCACAACCGAGTGTTCCTGCAGGTTGTGGCCCTCGCCAGGGATGTATGCCGTGACCTCCACTCCGTTCGTCAACCGCACACGTGCGATCTTCCGCAGGGCCGAGTTCGGCTTCTTCGGGGTCATCGTACGCACCTGGACGCACACACCCCGCTTCTGCGGCGAACCGACCGGGCTGCGCGTGGTCTTGTTCCGCAGGGCGTTGTAATGGAAGCGAAGAGCAGGTGCCTTCGCTTTCTTGCGGATCGGTTGCCGGCCCTTGCGCACCAGCTGGTTGATCGTCGGCACGACACATTCCTCCATCCGCCACCTGGCGGCCCTTTCGAAGACAATGCCAAGCGGTAATGATATCACGGAAAGGCTTGCGCGTCAAATCCGCACCTTCCGCGGCCTTGGCGTGTACGGCTGCGGAATTATAGCACGAAAAACCGCGCTGTCAAATTGGCGCCGGTTGTGCAGGCTGCCTGCCCTGTGGTATCATGGCCGCTCGAGGTGACTATGCTGGTAGACTTGTGCCGTGGGTTCGTGTGGCTCCTGATCGCCGGCGCTTTGGGGCTCTTCCTAGCCGGCTGGCTCAAGCAGGCGTTCCTTGCCCTCCTCTGCCGGTTCTTGGGTCCGGCCGTTGCGCTGGGTGTCTACGCCATGCTCACGCTTCCCGGCTTTTTCCTCCACGAAGGGGCCCACATCCTGGTGGCCCTCGCGCTAGGCGTCCCGGTGCGCGGCTTCACCCTGATTCCCCGGCCGGATCCAGAGGGACTTTCCGCAGCGGTCGAGGTCAGCCCCCGGGGCCCGATCCGTATGGCCGCCGTGGCACTCGCTCCCCTCCTGGCCGGCATGGCCGCCCTCGCGCTGCTTACCACAATCTTCCCCTACGACCCCGGCAGCAGCTACCCGTGGATGCGCTTGGCAGCATGGCCTACCTCCTGGCGCGGCTCCCGAGCGGAATTCTGGTTCCACCTGTATCTGATCTGGGCCATCAGCAGCCATATGGCCCCTAGCCGGGGTGATATGGTCTATGTCCTGAGAGGCGCGATCGCCCTTCCCTTCCTGGTGCTGGTGGGCTGGGGCTTGGCGCGCCTTTTCCCGAACTTCCTGGACCCGTGGAACGCGATCTGCACCCGGCTGGGGGATGGGTTCGCGCTAGCCGCTGCAGGGAACGCAGTCTGCCTCCTGCCCGTCGGTCTGCTCCTGTGGGCCACGCGAGGACGATGATGTTGCATCGCTTCTTTCTCGGGCGCGAAGAGGACTGGAGTACCTTACGGGTAGAGCCCGCCCACGCAAGCGACCTTGCACCGATCCGCGAGCTGCTCTACCGCTCCCGATGGAGCTACAGCGGGCTCGGCGGGGCCATTCGCGAGGCCGTGCACAACGACGTGACCCTGGTGGCGCGGCAAGGAGAACGGATTGTAGGCGTGGCGATCGTCCATACCCAGGGGCCGCGCGCTGCCTGGCTCCATGCCTTCGGCGTCGACGAGCGCGCCCCGCTCACCGCCGTGGGTCTGCTCTTGCTGGACGCGCTCGCGGACCAGTTGGCCCAACAGGGCATCGTGTGCCTGGCTTACATGGACGAGCACGCGCTCGCCTGGCTTCGTCGGCTGCTGGAGGCAGGAAGATTCGTGCGCGAGACGAGCGTAGTCGGATACGAGACGCCGCTCGCCACCCCTCCGACGATGGGAAATCGAGAGGTCCTCGTGCGGCCGGCCACCACAGCGGATATCCCGGCCATCGCGGGGTGCGACCAGCGGGCGTTCGGGTCGCTCTGGGCCTACGGGGAGCAGGTGTTCCGGAGCATCTCCGGAAACGTCGCCTGCTTCCTGATCGCAGAAAAGGAGGAAGCGCTGGTGGGCTACGTCCTGGCCACGCGCCACGGCGAATCGCACGCCCACATCGTGCGCCTTGCCGTCGACCCGGCCTGGCAGGGCCGAAAGGTGGGCGCGCGCCTCCTTGCCGAGACGTTCCTGCACCTCCGCGGGATAGGCCTGCGAACGGTGAGCCTGAACACGCAGCAGGAGAACGTGCGCTCCCAGCGCCTCTACCGCTGGTTCGGCTTCCGACCCACGGGGGACTGCATCGGCGTGTGGGTGCGCCGCCTCACGGCCCAATGGGAAAGCGCGCTACCCGCGCCTGCCGGGGAAAGCAAGCCGCCCGGTGGGCCCCAGTAGCGCGGGGCAGGTCACGGAGCCTCCACCTCCAACGGAAGGCGGTATTGCCCCCCGGCCGGCACAGTCTGGAGGGCTGCCCCGACAAAACCGACGAACAGGGGATGCGGGCGCGTCGGACGGGAGCGAAACTCCGGGTGGAACTGCGTGCCCACAAACCACGGGTGGTCCCGCAATTCGACAATCTCCACGAGCCGTCCGTCCGGGGAAGTGCCTGCCACAAGCAGGCCGGCCTTCTGGAGCGCTTCGCGGTAGCGGTTGTTGAATTCGAACCGGTGCCTGTGTCGCTCGTGCACAAGGGGAACGCCGTACGCTTCCGCAGTCCGGGTACCCGGGACCAACCGGCAGGGATAGGCCCCCAGGCGCATCGTCCCCCCTTTCTCGTAGACGTCGCGCTGATCCGCCATCAGGTCGATCACGGGAGTCGACGTGTGGGGATCGAACTCGGTGCTGTTGGCGTCCGGAGCTCCCAGCGCCTCGCGCGCGAACTCGATCGTCGCGCACTGCA
>JBMFPK010000272.1:0-3626 GCA_049969155.1 Chloroflexia bacterium
GCTCCTGGCCTGAGGCGGACGTGGCTATGGCGCGGCGTGGCCTGGTCAGGCATAGGCCACCTCGTCTTCCCTAATTTTCCGGCGGTCCCAGGGTTCGCAGCAATGGGTGTAGCAGTCGCACACCCGCGCCGGGTCGCCGGAATCCACGATGCGCCCATCCAGAAGTGGATGCTCGGGAGCATCACGCTGCATCCACCGGTGCCGATCAACCCGCCCAGGAGGCCAGCGAGCACGCCGACGACCAGCAGGATAATGGCCTCGCCAACACCGATCGCGGGCTGGCCCGCGGCCAGGATCTCCCGCCAAGGCACGCCGATCCGCACCACCGCTTCAGCCTCCACGCCAGCGGCGCGGATCTCGGCGACCTCTCTATCCAACCGCTCCTGTACGGCCTCGCTCAACTTGGCCTCCGTCCAGGTTTCGGCTTCAGCTAGAGCGGCCCAACTGACTTGCGGCGTTACTACGTCGGTCAGCACAGGCACATCGGCCACGTCCGCCACGGTCAGGGCGTACAGCTTGCCCTGGCTGCATCGCGCGCAATGCACAACCCACTCCCGGGCCCACGTGGCCTGTTCCGAAAAAAGTAGTGCCAGCGGATGGAGAAAGAGGCCCTATGGCGTTTACGCGGCGTAAGCGGCGCGCGCTTGGCCAGCGCAACGGTCTCCTTGTTAGGGAAGCCGACGGTGTTGCCCAGCCAACCGTCGGCACTTTGGCAACAGGTGGTACAGTGCGGTACGCAGCTAATTTATCAAAATCTGCTTGTATTTCCTGATATGCACATTACAGCCCGGGGCGTTTCTTAACTAGCCTCCTCCGCCGCATTGACAGTAACTGCCCCGCATGATAAGATACCTCTGCCCGCTCGCCCGGGACAACGCTGGAATCGGGGACGATGCATCGTCTAATCCTTCAGGCAATCGGCAAGCGCTACGGCCGCTTGCGCGCCCTCCAGGGGGTGGAAGCGCAGGTGGAGAGCGGCGAAGTGCTCGTCGTGGCCGGCCGGAACGGTTCCGGCAAGTCCACGCTGCTCCGGATCATCGCCGGCTTGACCAGGCCCTCGTCTGGCACCGTGGTGCTGTACGAAAACGGGCGCATCCTCTCCCCCGAGGAACGCCGCAGCCGCATCGGCCTGGTGGCTGTGGACGTGGCCCTTTATGGCGAACTGACCGCTCGGGAGAACCTGGCCTTTTTCGCCCGTGTCCGGGGCCAGACGCTTTTGCCCAAGGAAGCGCTGCGCCTGCTGGCCGAAGTGGGGCTCGCCGGCCGCGAGGACGACCTGGTGCTGACCTACTCTTCCGGGATGCGCCAGCGGCTCAAGTACGCCTGTGCCCTCCTGCATCGCCCTCCGGTGCTCTTGCTGGACGAGCCGGGCGCCAACCTGGATGCGTCCGGCACGGAGATGGTGGAGCGCATCCTGGCCCAGCAACGACAACGCGGGCTGGTGGTGCTCGCCACGAACGACCCTCGCGAGGTCGCCTGGGGGGATCGGGTGGTGCGGTTGGGGGAGGAGACCCTATGAGCCCGGCCAAACAGCCGCTCCGAGCCGCCTGGGCCATCTACGAGAAGGACCTGAGGGCCGAGTTCCGTACCCGTTATGCCCTCAGCGCCATCGGGCTGTTCGCACTGACGACCCTCACCGTGGTGAGCTTCGCCGTCGGGCCCCTCTTCCTGGAACCGGACCTCCTTTCGGCCCTGCTGTGGGTGATCCTCTTCTTCGCGGCTATGGCTGGCCTGTCGCGGACCTTCGTCCACGAAGAGGAGACGCGCACGGCAGCGGCCCTCCGGCTGGCCGCTCCCCCGGTCGCGGTCTACCTGGGAAAAGGCCTCTTCAACCTCGTGCTGCTCCTGCTCCTGGAGGTGCTGATCGTGCCCCTTTTCGTGGTGATGATGGGGCTCAGCGTGGGCAACCCCTGGCTTTTCCTTCTAATCCTGTTCCTGGGAGACGTGGGGCTCGCGGGCGTCACCACGGTCGTCGGCGCGATGGTCGCGCAGGCCAGTGCCCGGGGAGCGCTCTTTACGGTGCTCTCCTTCCCCTTGCTCCTTCCGCTCCTGATGCAGTGTATCGAGGGCGCGCGTATCGCCCTGGCCGGGGGAAGCCTGGCGGCCGCCTCTTCCAGCGTGGGTGTGCTCCTGGCGTACGCAGTGGCGATGGGCACCGTTTCGGTGATGCTTTTCCCGGCGATCTGGACGGAGCTATGACGATCGGGACGGTGTGCGATGGGTTCGAAACGGTGGGCTGACGTGGGAAAGTGGGCACTCGGCCTCTGGATGGTCGCTGTACTCCTGGCCGCCTTCCTCCTGGATGCCCGAAGGCTGGGCACTCTGGGACAGGGGGCACGGATCATCTTCTTCCACATCCCGACCGCCTGGGTAACGGTGCTCGCCTTGATCGTCTCCTCGGTCTTTAGCGTTCGGTACCTTGCGCGACGCAGGCGGGAGGATGACCGGCGGGCGGCAAACTCGGCTGGCCTGGGCATCCTCTTCTGTCTACTCGCCACAGTAACCGGCTCCATCTTTGCCCGCATCACCTGGGGAGCGTTCTGGAACTGGGATCCGCGCGAGACGACCATCTTTGTCCTGCTCCTCTTTTATGCCGCCTACTTTGCCCTGCGTGCCGCCGTAAGCGACGAGGAGACCCGGGCCACCTTCAGCGCGGCCTATAACATCCTTGGGCTCGTTGTGGTCCCCTTCCTCGTTTTCATCGCTCCCCGTCTCCCCGGCCTGGCCGGGCTCCATCCGGAGCCCATCGTCAACGTGCGGGGCGAGCTGGAGATGGACACGCAGGCTCTGTCTGTCTTCCTGGCGGCGCTGGCCGGTTTCACTGGGATCTACCTCTGGACGTTTCGCCTGGCCAACCGGCTCAGCTTCGCGCAGGACCGTTTGGACGCACTGGAGGAAACGGATGGGCGCTCTGCTGATCGGTGAGGAAGCCGCTCTGTACGTCGTGATGGCCGTGGCGCTCGTCGTATGGTTAGGCATCTTCGCCTACCTCTGGATGCTGGACCGCCGCATACGCCATCTGGAGGAGGCACTGCGGCGGAGCGAACGGGTTCGGGGGCAGTAGGCCGGCCGGGAAAAGCGGACAGCTTCCGGCCGCCCAAGTGGGTGAATGGCTATGGCATCTTCGCAGGAGAGCGAGCGTCTCGAGCGAGCTCATCAGCTGTACCTGGCCGGCCGTTATCAGGAAGCACTCGCCCTCTACCTGGAAATCCTGGCACACGACCCCGACAATCCACAGGTGCACTGCGGCCTGGGAGAAGTGCTGGAGGCGCTGGGACGACCCGGTGAAGCGCTGGTCGCCTTCGAGCAGGCCCTGCGCCTCGACCCGCGCCACGCTTGGGCCCACTTCGGCCGGGGTGGGGTGCTCCAGGGGCTGCGCCGCTATGACGAGGCGGCCGAAGCCTACGCCCGCGCGGCCGAGATCGAGCCGGATGAACCGGCCTTCCACCGCGTCCTCGCCCTGGTGCACTACCTGCGCGACGACCTCGAGGCGTCCCTGGAATCGTACCGCCAGGTGCTGCGGCTCGACCCGGACGACGCGCTTGCCCACTACGGATGCGGCCTCGTGCTCGATGCCCTGGGCCGTCCGGACGAGGCCGTGGCCGCTTATCACCGGGCCATCGAAT
>JBMFPK010000273.1:0-3612 GCA_049969155.1 Chloroflexia bacterium
CCGCACGACGCGGATGCCGCAACGCGCTGGGCCGGCCTCGACCACCTCCGGCGGGCTCTCCGCGGGCACTTCTTCCCCTTCTCGCTCGTATGAGGCATCGATGTCCCAGGCGTCCCAGTCGCGCGGGATGTCCGTGTAGGCCCAGATCTGGTTGGCACGCGCGTCCAACACCTGTCTCTCGCGCAGTTCGTCCACAAGCCCGCGGAGCGTCCCGTCGGTGCCGATCTGGACATGGAGCCAGGCATTGCGGAGCGTGCGGCTGCGCACGCGCAGCGCGCTCCCGGCGCACGGCTCTCCAGGACAGATGCTGAGCGTGACATAACCCAGTCCTGGGATCGTGTATTCGGAGGCGGCGACGATGTTTCCCTCGTACTCCTGGTAGGGAATTTCCTCCCCCTGCGGGGTGAGCAAGCGGAAAGGAAGCTGTGCCGTCTGTGGGAACTCGATCTGCAGGGGACGGTCGTCGAGGCTCAGGTTCCACACCACCACCCGTGCTTCGCACTCCGGAAGCCCCTTCGCTTCCTGGCTGAGGTGGGTGAGGCTGAGCTGGCGGATCGTCTCGGCCTCTTCTGCTGCGGCCTGTAGCTCTGCTTCCGTCTCCTTTACCACCGTATGGATGGCGGAACCGGCGAGGATATCGTGGAACTGGTTGCGGAGGAGGGTTTTCCAGAGCGCTTCGATTTTGTTCGCCGGATACGCTTCGCCCTGCAGCCACGCAAGCGTGGCCGCGATCTCTGCTTCCGGCAGCAGGTGCTCCAGCCGGCGGTGGAGCGCCTTGATGCGCGCCTGGGTCGTGTAGGTGCCGCGGTGCAATTCCAGGTATTGCTCACCCACCCAGACTGGGAGATCGCGAGCGCGGACGGATTCGAAGTACTGCTCTACCCGCTGCATCTCGAGCTGTGGGAGCCCCGGGAACCGATGCAGGAAGGGGTACCGGACGAGCATCTCGCGCGTGGGTCCGCCGCCGCCATCGCCTTCCCCGAAGAGAAAGAGCGAAACCGGGTGGAACCGTTTTCCCTGGTAGTTCTCCCATGTGTTTCGGAGGTCTGCCGGCTGCACGCGGCCGTTGTACCCTCGCGGGATGTTGCGAAGGGAGTGCGCGAGGATGCGCGTGCCGTCCAGCCCCTCCCAGAAGAACAGGTCATAGGGGAAGGGGTTCGTCTCGTTCCAGGTCAGTTTCGTCGTGAAGAAAAAGTCCAGCCCGGCCTGCGTAAAGAGCTGCGGCAGATTTGCAGCAAAGCCGAAGCTGTCCGGCAGCCAGGCCACCCGTGCGCAGCGACCGAAGCGGTTCAGGAAGTAGCGCTGCCCGTACAGGAGCTGGCGGACCCAGGATTCGCCGGAAAGCAGGTTGCCGTCGGGCTCGACCCACATTCCCCCGAGGATCTCCCACTGCCCTTGGTGGACAAAGCGGCCGATCTCGTCGAAGAGGATCGGGTCGTCCTCCTCCAGCCAACCGTAGAACTGCGCCTGGGACTGCCCGAAGACCAGCGGCGGGTAGCCCCTCATCAGGGCACACACCGTGGCGAAGGTGCGCCGCACCTTGCGGCGGGTCTCTGCCACGGGCCACAGCCAGGCCAGATCGAGGTGCGCATGTCCGGTGAGCGCGAGTTTCCCAGGCGGTGGATAACGACGGCGGATCTTCTCCAGGTTTTGCCGGAATCTCGATGCTGCCTGGAGGAGTGCCGCGCGCGTCTCTTCGGGGAGGGGAAGCGGGCCCGTCTCGAAGGCCCACTCCTCCCACAGCTCGGCGGCTCTTCGCCGGCCGGCCGGGGATTGGACCATCCGCGAAAGGTAGGCTTCCGCAGGGCTGCGCGGGAGCGGCATGGCCTCGAGCGCACGCTGGACCTCGTCCAGAAGGAGCGCGCCGATTTCTGGCTCCAGGATCTCGGCCGCGGCGATGGTCATCTCGAGTTCCATCAGGAACCGGCGGACGTCCAAGTCCGGGACCACCAAGGAGGCTTCCTCCAGCCGGGGCTCGGGGATCGGGGTGCCGAACGGCCCGCGTGGCACCGCTTCGACCTCGAACTGGATCTCCTCCCCCCCGTGTGCCACGGGCAAGAGTTCGTGCTCCTTGTGGTAGGGATCGAGCCCACCTTGGGCCTGGCTGCCCATGAGCAACAGCCCCTCACCCCCCACATCCAGCCGCGCCCAGACCGGCTGGCCGGCCCACTCCGCCGGGATGGAGGCGGAAAAGCGCATCCGTACGGGGAAGGCCCGGGAGGGCCACGCATCTCCGGGCCGGATGGGTATCCCCTCGCGGCCCTCTGCCGCGAGAAAATGCCCTTGAAGCGGGAGCACTGCGCGATCCGCCCAGGCCGAGAGCTCCACGAGCCTTCGCCTCAGCCGTTTGATCTCCTGCTGCACGGGAACCCCCTTTGGGAAAAGGCCTGCCGGTCGAGGAACGATGTGCCCTCCGGCCGCAATTATATCAGCACACGCCCGGTACAGCAAGAAGCCCCGCGCACAGCGCGGGGCTTCCGGGCGGCTGTCGCTACTCGTACCGCAGCGCGCTCACGATGTCCAGGCGGGCGGCACGGCGCGCCGGAAGGACCGCCGCGACCACGCCCAGGAGCGGCCCGACGGCGACCGCGACCAGGACGCCCAGGTAGGGGAAGTAGTACGGCATGGAGAAGCCGCTCACGTTGATCCCGGTGATCAAGACGTAGCTCAACCAGAGGCCGGCCAGGATCCCGAAGGCGGTCCCTAGCGCGCCCAGCAGCAGGCTTTCCATCAGGATCATCCGCCGCACCTGGCGCCGGGTGCTGCCCACAGCCCGGAGCACGCCGATCTCCCGCGTGCGCTCCATCACGTTGATCGTCAGCGTGTTCACCATCGCGAGGAACGAGGGCAATGCGAACATGACGATGATCACCCAAAGGATGGAGAGGCTTCGACGGAACGCCTGCGATTGGGATTCCCGAAAAGCCCCCCATTCCAGCAGGGTAAAGGCCGGATAGCGCCGGACAACCTCCTCTACGCGCGCCTGGACGGCCTGCCGATCCGCTCCTTCGGCCACATCGACCATCAGCAGGAGATCCGCAGTCTGATGAAAGTCCCGTTCCAGGTTGGCCTGCGAGACATACACCGTCGCGAGTTTGGCGTTCAAATAGTCCGAGCCGATGCCCACAACCCGGTAGTCGCGCTTCCTTTCGGGGGTCTGAAGGGTGAGCACGGAGCCGACGCGCACACGGTACTGCGCCGCGGTGATCCCGTTGACGATGAGGGCCCGCTCGCGCGCCAGGGCCCGATACGCCTCTTCCGGGTCTCCCGAACTGAAGACCAGTCCGGACAGACGTGGGTAGGTCTCCGGGTCCACCCCAATGACCTGGATCATCCCCCCGTCCACAGCGGCGGATCCCAGGCGCAGGGTCGTCACCCCGGACACACCCAGCACAGCGCGGAGAGAGGCCACAAGTTCCGGCCCCGCACCGACATTTCCCCCGCTCAGCACGAGTGACGAGGGCATCACAAGGAGATCTGCCCGAAGGGAGCGATCCAGGTAGCCCATGAAGCCGTCGTACAGCGAGGAGATCATGCCGGCCAGAGCGACGGTCATCGCCAGCCCGATCATGATGGCCGAAGCCGTGACGGCCGCCCGGTTCGGCTGCCGAG
>JBMFPK010000274.1:0-3609 GCA_049969155.1 Chloroflexia bacterium
TCAGGTCGCGGAGGATGCCGTGCTCAACGCGAACTACCTCCAGCAGAAGGTGAAGCCGATCCTGCGCCTTTCTCACGATCGCCGCTGCATGCACGAGTTCGTAGCCGTGGGGCGGGTCGAGGGCAGTGACATCCGCGCGCTGGACATCTCGAAACGCCTGATCGACTACGGTTTCCATCCTCCCACAAACTACTTTCCGCTCATCGTTCCTGAGGCACTGATGATCGAGCCGACCGAGACGGAGAGCAAGGAAACGCTGGATGCCTTTGCGGAAGCGCTGGCGCGTATCGCCGAGGAGGCCCGCACGACACCGGACCTGTTGCGGCAGGCCCCGCATCGGGCACCGGTTCGGCGTCTGGACGAGGTCAAGGCAGCGCGGGATCTCATCCTGTGCTGGGAAGGCCTGGGTCGGTAGCTGAGGCCGCGGTCGCGCCGGGCGCGGCGAAGAGGGGACGATGGCTGCAGTGGAGGACGGGGGATCGGAGGGCGCACCGGTGTTTCGGCGGAGGGCGGGGTACCGGTTTCGCCCCTCCCTCCGTAGCTGGCTGATCGGCCGGCCGTTGCCGACGGCCGACGCACCCCATCAGACACTGAGCGCTCCGATCGGAATGGCCGTTTTTGCCGGGGATGCGCTCTCCTCCGTCGCCTATGCACCCCAGGAGACGTTGGTCATCCTGGCGGCTGCCGGACTGCAGGGGCTTTCGCTGGCCATCCCGATCTCGCTGGCCGTCACCGTTCTGCTCGTGATTGTGGCGCTTTCCTACCTGCAGACGATCCACGCCTATCCGGACGGGGGGGGTGCTTACACGGTTGCCCGTGAAAATCTGGGCACGGTCCCGGCTCTGGGAGCCGGGGCGGCGCTGCTCATCGACTATACCCTGCTCGCGGCTGTGGCGACCTCCTCAGGCGTCGCGCAGATCGTCTCTGCAGCACCGGCCCTCTTTCCGTATCGCGTATGGCTTGCGGTGGGGCTGATCTTCCTGGTCATGCTGGCAAACTTGCGGGGGGTGCGGGAGTCTGGAGCCGGTTTTGCCGTACCGACCTACTGCTTCCTCGTCGTCACCTACGTGACCGTGATCGCGGGGTTTGCCCGACTGGCTTTCGGACGGCTCGGTGCCCTCCAGGTACCGGACACGCTTCTCGCCACCCCGCTGCCGGTGACCCTATTCCTCATCCTGCGGGCGTTCTCGAACGGTACAACCGCCCTCACCGGCGTCGAGTGCATCGCCAACGGGGTGACGGCTTTTCGCGAGCCGCGCACGAGGAACGCGGCAAAGGCGCTGATCTGGATGACTGGCATCCTCGGTTCGCTCTACCTGGGGATCACCTTCCTGCTGGGACGGATCCACGCCTATCCTTCAGAGACGGAGACGGTCGTTTCTCAACTGGCGCGCGTGGTGTGGAACGGACGGGGTCCGCTCTACCTGGCGGTGGTCACCGGAACGACGGTCGTCCTGCTTCTCGCTGCGAACACGGCCTTTGCGGATTTTCCCCGGCTGAGCGCCATCATGGCACGTGACGGTTTTCTTCCCCGGCAACTCGCTTTCCGCGGAAGCCGCCTGGTCTACTCCTGGGGAATTGGGCTGCTCGGAGGGCTGGCGTCTCTGCTCGTGGTCCTGTTCCAGGCGAGCGTGACCCGACTGGTCCCGCTTTGGGCGGTAGGGGTCTTTCTTTCCTTCACGCTTTCGCAAGCGGGTATGGCGCGGCGCTGGTGGCGAGTGGGGCATGCGGGAGGGACAGGGGTGCACACATCCGGAGCGGGGTGGCGCTGGAAGATGGTGCTCAACGGCCTAGGGGGCGTGTGCACGGGGGTCGTGACGCTGATCTTCGCCATGACCAAGTTTGTCCACGGTGCGTGGGTGATCGTCCTCCTGATTCCGCTGCTTGTGGCGATGTTCCTGAGGATTCGGGCGCATTACCGTAGCCTCGCACAGGCACTTTCGCTCGAGGCTTACGGTTCTCCGCCACCGACGTCCAGGCATCGCGTGATCCTGCCGATCGGTGGGGTACATCGAGGGACCCTGGCCGCGCTGCGCTACGCGCGATCGCTCTCGCACGACGTGACCGCTGTGCACGTTTCCATCGATCCGGCGCAGGCGGATGAAGTCCGTCGCAAATGGCGCGAATGGGGACAGGGCGTGCGATTGGTCATCCTGGATTCGCCCTACCGGTTGCTCCTGGAGCCTCTCCTTGACTACATCGGGGAGATCCTTTCCCATCGGCAACCGAACGAAGTGCTCACGATCGTCGTCCCGCAGTTCGTGCCACGGCGGTGGTGGCACAACCTCTTGCACACCCAGACGGCCATGATGCTGCGACTGGCGCTTCTGCTGAGGCCAGGTGTGGTGGTCACGGATGTTCCCTACCACCCGGAGGAGCCTGCAGAGGAATCCGTGGGGCAGAACCGCCGCCCCGAGCCGCAGGGCAGGGAGCGCACGCCGCGTGGCAGGGGATCGAGGAGGTGCTCCGGATGCGCGTGATCGTCGTGGGGTGTGGGCGTGTCGGTGTGGAACTGGCCCATCGTCTGTCGAAGGGCGGGCATCGTGTAACGGTGGTGGACGAGAAAGCGGCCAATCTGGAGGATCTGCCGCCGGATTTCCAGGGAACGGTGCTCGAAGGGGATCCCCTGTCCGAAGATGTCCTGCGCCGGGCAGGGATCGAGGAGGCGGACGGACTGGCCGCAGTGACCCCCAGCGACCCTTTGAACGCGGTGGTCGGCCATACCGCCCGCGCCCTCTTCCGGGTGCCTCGCGTCGTCGTGCGGTGCAACCGGCCGGGGTTCCGAGCGGTCTACGAGCTCTTTGGACTACAGGTCATCAGCCCGGCCAGCTGGGACGCATTGCGCCTCATGGAGATGCTGACCTCCAGCCAGCCTCGCCCCGTGTTGGCCGCTGGGCACGGGGAGGTCGAGGTGTACGAGATCTCCGTGTCGCAGGCGTTGACAGGTCGGACGCTACAGGAACTCGTGCCTGGCGAGACGGGCCAGGTCGTCGCTCTGGTGCGCTCCGGACGGGCGTTGCGCCCATCGGGCGACGAACGGGTGCAGACGGGGGACCTGCTCTACGTGAGCATTGCTCCGGAGAGCCTGGAGGAGCTCCAGCGGTGGTGGGCAGGACTCTTATGACCACGGGGAGGACAGGGCGATGTTTGTCGTGATCGCGGGCGGGGGGCCCACCGGGGCGCAGCTGGCCAGTGCGCTTCTGGCCCAGGGACATCGGGTCTGTGTGGTGGAGCACCGCGGGGATATCCTCCCACGCCTCCATGGTCTTCTGCCCACAGAAGCGATCTACGAAGGACACGCCTTGGATCTGGAGGTCCTGGACCGTTTGCCGCTCCGCCGGGCCCAGGTCCTTGCGGCCTGCCTTCCAGCGGACACCGACAATCTTGTCTTGTGTTACGTCGCACGTGCGAGGTACGGCGTTCCGCGCACGATTGCGCGCATCAACAACCCGCACGCCGCCTGGTTGTTCAGTCGCGCGTTCTGTGTCGATGTAGCAGTCAACCAGGCGGAAATCCTGGCCGGCCTGATCGCGGAGGAAATGTCCCTGGGCGAGATGGTGACCCTACTGAAGTTGCGGCGAGGCCAGCTCGCGCTGGTGGAGCAGCGCC
>JBMFPK010000275.1:0-3580 GCA_049969155.1 Chloroflexia bacterium
CTCGAGCGGAGGATCGCCGCTGAGGGGGAATCTTCGGCGACCATGGCGGTGCAGGCAGCCCGACAGGCGCTGGAGCGTGCTGGGCTGACCCCTTTTGCGCTCGACCTCATCATCGTCGCCACCGCGACACCGGATTACCTCTTCCCGGCCACGGCTTGCCTGGTACAGGATGCCCTGGGGGCCATCCGCGCCGGTGCGTTCGACATGGAAGCGGCCTGCAGCGGTTTCCTCTACGCAGTTGTGGTGGGCACGCAGTTCATCCGCGCCGGGAGTTGTGAGAACGTGCTCGTGGTGGCGAGCGAGACGCTGTCCCGGATCACGAACTGGCGGGATCGCAACACCTGCGTCCTCTTCGGCGATGGGGCCGGGGCCGTGGTGCTGCGCGCGACGAACCGCGAACGCGGCCTCCTCGCATCGACGCTGGGGGCGTATGGAGCAGGTGCGGACCTGCTGATCCTCCCTGCCGGCGGTTCGGCTCGGCCGCCGAGTCCGGAGACCGTCAACGGCGGGCAGCACTACATCCAGATGAAGGGGAACGAGGTGTTCCGCTTTGCGGTCCGCATGATGGGTCAGGCATCCCTGGAGGTGTTGCAAAAGGCCGGGCTTACGATCGACGACGTGGACCTCTTCATCCCGCACCAGGCCAACATGCGCATCATCCAGGCCGTGGGGGAACGGCTGGGACTCCCCGAGGATCGCGTGTATGTGAACCTGCCGCGCTATGGGAACATGTCCGCAGCGACGATCCCGATCGCCCTGTGCGAGGCAGCAGAGGAGGGACGGCTGAAGGAGGGGGACATCGTCCTTGCGGCCGCCTTTGGGGCCGGCCTCACGTGGGCTGCGGCGGCATTTTCCTGGGGTGCACCTTAGGCCCCGGTGGGATGGCTCGCGCAAACACCGGTGGTCCAGCGTTCTATCGTCTCAGGAGGTACCACGATGGCAACCTGCGATACGGCCCCAACGGCTTGGGTTTTTCCGGGACAGGGGTCTCAGACCGTGGGGATGGGACGCGATCTGGCGGAGCGATACCCTGCCGTGGCCGCGCTCTATGAGCAGGCCGACGCGCTTCTGGGCTTTCCTCTCTCCCGGCTCTGTTTCGAGGGGCCCGAAGCGGAACTTATGCGCACCGAGAACGCCCAACCGGCATTGTTGACCACCAGCGTGGCCGTGCTGCTTGCGCTGGGGTCCTCGCTGGACAGCGAAGGGTTCCTGACGCGCCCATCCGGCTTCCCCGAGCCGATCCTGGTGGCAGGGCACAGCCTGGGGGAATACACCGCGCTGGTCGCAGCCGGCGTTCTCTCTTTCCCGGACGCGTTGCGCCTCGTGCGCGAACGGGGACGGTTGATGGCCGAGGCACGGGCCGGCGGGATGGCCGCGGTGCTGGGGCTGGAAAAGGAAGCGTTAGAAGAGATCTGCCAGGCGTGCCGCCGTCTGGGGCCGCTCGTCATCGCGAACGATAACTGCCCGGGCCAGCTGGTGCTCAGCGGGGCCACGGAAGCCCTGGAAGCCGCGATGACGGAGGCAAGGGCCAGAGGGGCTCAGCGGGTTGTGCCGCTGAAGGTCAGCGCAGCTTTCCACTCCCCGCTGATGGAAGCGGCCGCGGCCGGCCTCAAGCCCGCGATCGCCCAGACCCGCTTCCGAGCCGCTCAGGTGCCCATCGTGGCCAACACGGACGCGCAGCTGCTCCGGGAGCCGGAGCAGATCCGCCGGGAGCTTTACGCCCAGATCGTCTCGCCGGTGTGCTGGACCCCTTCCGTGCGCCGGATGGCCGATTCGGGCACGCAGCGCTTCCTGGAGATCGGCCCCGGGCGAGTGCTTGCCGGGCTGATTCGGCGTACCGTGCCGGAGGCAGAGGTCGTCTCCGTAGGGACCGCGGAGCAGGTCGCGGCCCTGCTGGCCGGCAGGGAATAGGCTCCGGACCCCGAACGGCCCGAGCGCAGGAGCAGCGATGTCCAGGGTCGAACCGCAATCCTTCGCGGATCTGTTCGAAGCGGTGATCGAGAATCCCCTCGGGAGCACCCGGCGTTTCCTGGAGGCCAAGTTGGAGGGCTGGGTCGAGCACGGCCCGGAGTTCGCCCCACTGCCCATGGAGTACGGATACATCCCCGGAACGCTCAACCCCGCGGATGGGCAACCCGCGGACGTCATGGTGATCGGCTGGGGCCCCACCTTCCCTGGATGCCGTTACCAGGTACGGCCGATCGGCCTCCTCTTGCGGGCGGACGGAGACCACAAGGTGCTCGCCGTCCCCCACACAGACGAATACGTCTCTCCGATCTGCGATGTGCACGAGGTCGATGGGGAGCGGTTGCGTCGGATCGAAAGCTGGTTTGCGCCGAATTTTGCGATCCTGGGTTGGCGCGATGCGTGCTGGGCCCGGGAATGGCTCAGCGCCTGCCGGACGCTGGCGGAAACGCGACACACGGGCATCAGCCCCACAGAAGGACCAAAAGGAGGCTTGCGATGTGCGGCCGATTGGATGGACGGGTAGCGCTGGTCACCGGAGCAGGACGCGGAATCGGCCGGGCCATTGCGCTCCGCCTGGCGCGGATGGGCGCAGCGGTTGCCGTGAACGCCCTGCACGGAGAGGGAGCACGGGCCGTTGCAGCCGAGATCGAGGCCGGAGGAGGGAGAGCGCTGGCCGTGCCCGCGGACGTCGGACAAGCGGCCGAAGTGGAGACGATGGTCGAGCGGGTCGTCGAAGCGTTCGGGGCACTGCACATCCTGGTGAACAACGCGGGGATCGCCCGCGACATGCTTCTCCTGCGGCTTTCGGAAAGCGACTGGGACGCCGTGCTCACGACCAACCTGAAGGGGGCCTACCTGTGCTCGAAAGCGGCGCTTCGACCGATGCTGAAGGCGCGCTGGGGACGGATCGTGAACATCAGCTCCGTGGTGGGGATCGCCGGAAACCCCGGGCAGGCCAACTATGCCGCAGCAAAAGCGGGGCTGATCGGGCTCACGCGCAGCCTCGCCAAGGAGCTCGGCTCCCGGGGGATCACGGTCAACGCCGTGGCCCCGGGATTCATCGTGACCGACATGACGAGCGGACTTCCGGAAAAGGTGCAGCAGGAAGCGCTCGCTCGGACGCCCGTGGGCCGGTTCGGCCAACCGGAGGACGTCGCCGTAGCGGTCGCGTTCCTCTGCTCCGAGGAAGCCGGCTTTATCACCGGCCAAGTGCTGGGCGTGGACGGGGGCATGGTGCTCGTGTGACGTTCGAGCCCTCGGAGGAGGCAGACGTGACGCGGGGAAGCAAAACGGGGTCGATCGAGATCCCGATCGAGCGAGTGCTGCTGGAAGCGCCCCTGCACCGAGCGGACTGGCCCAGGCGGGCAGAGGTCGTTCCGAACCACGCGGAACGGGTCGCGCGGGCGCGCGCGACCGGCTGCTGGCCGGGTCAGCCGATCCGTGTGCGCCCGAAGGGGGAGAACTTTGTCCTTGTGGCCGGCTTTTCCCGGCTTGCGATCGCCGTCGATGCCGGATTGCGGACCGCGCTTGCGCGGATCGAACCTGAAACCACCGAGCTCCCCCTGCGCGAAATCCGTCTTCGCCCGTGGCAGGAAAAGGCCCTTCTGAACCC
>JBMFPK010000276.1:0-3575 GCA_049969155.1 Chloroflexia bacterium
TTGACCGCGCGCACCACGCCGCCGTTGCGGCGCAGGTAGGCGATATCGTCGCCGACGATCGTCTCCCCGTCGAGCATCGCGGTGGAGGTCTTGCCGCATAGGGAAGGGAAGGCCCCAGCGAAGTAGGTGACGCGGCCGGCCGGCCCGTGCACGCCCATCAGGAGCATGTGCTCCGTGAGCCACCCTTCCTGGGAGGCGTGGTAAATCGCCAGGCGCATCGCCAGTTTCTTGAGGCCGAGGGTGTTCCCCCCGTACTGGGTGTTGGCGCTGTAGACGGTGTCGCCTTCCAGATCGATGAAGACGCGCCGCAGGTGCAGATTCTTGCTCGTCTTGCGCTCGTCGAGCTCCCCCTGGGAATGGACGAACTGGAAAAAGCGCGCCTCCGGGCCCGCGCGCAGGAACTCCGCGTAGCCGGGGCGGTAGAGGAGCGTCTCGCTGTGGGCCACGTAAGAAGAGTCGGTGAGCTGGACGCAGGGGATGGAAAAGGCCGACCCGGCCGGGCCCAGGCAGAAGAAGCAGACGAAGAGCTCGTGCCCTCGCATGATCCCGGCAAGCACCCGGTGGACATCCTCCAGGCCGTCTTCGCGCTCGCGCGTGTCGATGCCCCCGCCCAGATCGACGCCCCTGGGCACCAGGATGCGCGTATTCTTGCGGTCGCGCGCCATGTCGTAGTAGTTGTCGAAATGGATCGTGTGCCCGGGGATGGCCAAGGGGCGCTCCTCCCCGTCGCGCAAAGCGGCGCGGCGGATGTAGGCGATGTCCTGGGAGGAATCGTCGCACACGAAGATGCGCGATGGCTCGCAATGGCGGACGTATCGGGCAACGAACTCGTGCAGCCGGGGATTCGGAATCCGGGCGAGTTTCTCGTACTGCTCCGGGGGCATCGCCCGCCGCAGGAAATCCAGGGCCTCCGTGTCCATCCAGACCTCCTTGTCGGGCCCCCTCCCCCCGAAAGGGAAAAAAGGCCGCTGCCCCTGGGCGACACGGCATCCCCATCCGGTGCGGGAGAGGTTTCGGCGTACCGAGTTCCAGCGTCGTTGCTGTCCTGTGAAGATTATAACACACAGCTCCGGAAAGCGTCAAAGCGATTTGCTGCCGTGCTTCCTGGATGGTAAAATGCCCCTGTGACGAACGTGGGAGGTGCGCCGATGGAGAGTTCCGCCGCAGAGGAGCGGGCCATCCCCTTTCGGGCGGGGTTCGTGGCGTTGGTAGGCCGGCCGAACACCGGCAAATCCACGCTCCTGAACGCTTACCTGGGGCAGAAGGTGGCGATCGTTTCCCCCAAGCCCCAGACGACGCGCACGATCATCCGCGGGGCGATCACCCTGCCGCACGCGCAGGTGATCTTTCTGGACACGCCCGGGATGCACCGCCCGCTGCACCGCCTGGGGGAGTACATGGTCGCCGCGGCGCGCCGTTCCATCGAGGATGCGGACGTGGTCGTGTGGCTGGTGGACCTCACCGTACCCCCGAACGAGGAGGACCGGCTGATGGCCGAGGTGCTGGAGGAAAAGTGCCGCGTGCCGCTCCTCCTCGCTTTGAACAAAGCGGACGCCGTGCGGGACCCGGAAGAGGCCGGCCGGCCGTACCGGGAACTCGCTGTGCGCGATGAGCAGCCGCTTTACGAGGAGGCGATCGCGCTCTCTGCGTTGCAGGGGCCCGGCCGGCAGGAACTGCTGGAGGCGATCATCGCCCGCCTCCCGGAGTCTCCGCCCTACTACCCAGAAGATTTCCTCACCGACCAGCCGCTGCGGGTCATCGCGGCGGAATGGATCCGCGAGCAGGTGCTGCACTTTACACGCCAGGAGGTGCCGCACGGGGTCGCGGTGGTCGTGGAGGAGTTCAAGGAGCGGAGCGCGGACCTCACCTACATCGCGGCAACCATCTACGTGGAAAAGGAAACCCATAAGGAGATCCTCCTGGGCAAAGGCGGGCAGATGCTGAAGCGGATCGGCCAGGCGGCACGGGAGGCGCTCGAGGCGTACCTGGGGACGCGGGTGTACCTGGACCTGTGGGTGAAGGTGCGCAAGAACTGGCGGAAGCACCGGCAGGCGGTGAAGTGGATGGGGTACGACATCACGGCGCTCTGAGTTGCACGTTGCGGGCAAGTCTGGTATACTATAGAGCGAAAGCCGGCGTAGCTCAGTGGTAGAGCAGCTGTTTCGTAAACAGCGGGGCGGGGGTTCGAATCCCTTCGCCGGCTTCTTGTTTTCAGGGGTCTCCTTCCCCGTCGTCTTTGGCCTTTCGAGGAGCCTGGCTCACCACCGGAGGTAGAGGATGAACCCCCCGCTTCGACGGTCCAAGGGGACAAGGTGGCTCTGGCTTGCTGCTCTTCCCCTTCCGCTGCTCGTTCTGGTAGGCGTGGCGTTTGCGGGGCTGCGGGCTCCACAGGCAGGCCCGAGGACGATCCTCACCCGCGTCCTGATCTCGGTCGGCGAACCGGCTGTGCCGGTACTCGCCGCGGTCGCCGAGGATCCCCGCGCGGCGGTGCCTGCCCGGACAGGGGCGCTCGAAGCGCTGGGGGAGATCGGCGGAGAGCGGGCGATCGCCTCCCTGGTCAGGGCGCTGCGCGACCCCTCGGTTCACGAGGCGGCGATCCTGGCGCTGACCCGGGTTGGACGTCCGGCGCTTCCGGCGCTCCTCGCTGCCCTGGCGGATCCCACGGGCCGCCAGGCGGCCGTGGACGCGCTCGTAGGGATCGCTGCCTCGGATCCGGAGGGTGTGGACCTCTCGGGCATGGACCTGAGCGGGTCCGACCTGAGCGGGGCTCGACTTTCCAGATTGCGCCTTTCCGGAGCCAACCTGAACAACGCGCAGTTAGAAGGAACGGACCTGTCCGGCGCCGATCTGCGGGGGGCCTCTCTCCAGGGAGCGAACTTGGCCGGGGCACGATTGGAGTGGGCCGACCTGAGCGGGGCGGACCTGACCGGAGCGAACCTCGAGGGGAGCCGGGTGAGCGCTGCGCAGCTGGCGAGTGCGGGCAAGCTGCACCGGGTGAACCTGCAGGGGAACGATCTGCGGAAAGGCTCCCTTCCGCGGGTCGACCTCACCGAAGCGAACCTTTCCGCCCTGCAGGCCGTGGAGGCCGATCTTTCCCACGCCGTGCTTACGGGCGTGGTACTCCAGGGAGCCGATCTTCGCCAGGCGAACCTCGGCGGAGCGCGGCTGGAGGGAGCCGATCTCTCCGAGGCCCGACTCGAGGGCGCGAACCTGAAGGATGCGTGGATGTCTGGGGCAAACCTGCATCGCGCCGCCATGGTCGGAGCCCGCCTGGAGGGTGCCCGCCTCGAGGATGCGGACCTGAACGTGGCCGATCTGAGCTCCGCGAGCCTCCGGGGAGCGCAATTGGACCGGGCCAACCTGCGGGGCGCACGGCTTGCCGAGGCGGATCTCCAGTCCGCGGACCTGAGCCAGGCGTCGCTCACGGGCGCGATCCTGCGCAAAGCGAACCTGAGAGGGTGTATCCTCACCGCTGGACAGCTAGGGGACGCGGCCGATGTTGCCGGCGTGGACCTTTCCGGCCAATCGTTGCCCGGGGCTGCTCTGAGCCGCCGCAACTTCTCCGGCGCCAACCT
>JBMFPK010000277.1:0-3539 GCA_049969155.1 Chloroflexia bacterium
GCCAGCGCCACCGTTCGGAGCAGCTCGATCGCCTGGATCACCCCATCGAGCGTCTCCCCCGGAACTCCCAGGGCGCGGCTGCGATGGGCACCGATCCCGATAAAGACCGCGCCATACCCCCGGGAAAAGAGATCCGCCAGCGTCAGGTCGGGCCCCATAGGGGTGTTCAGGCGGATCTCGACCCCGAGAGCCTGGATGGCGGCCACCTCGCGCCGCAGCACCTCCTTCGGGAGGCGATAGGCCGGAATGCCTACCGCCATCATTCCCCCGGCCACCGGGAGCGCCTCAAAGACGGTGACCCGTACGCCGGCGCGGGCGAGTTCCCAGGCCGCCGTCAGGCCGGCCGGCCCGGCGCCGATCACCGCCACGGGCGGCAGCGCGGGGTCCGGCGATACAGGTTCCCAGCGCGTTCCACCCTCCGCGACAACCCGGTCGGCGACGAACCGCTTCAGGGCCCGGATAGCCACCGGCCGATCCAGCACCCCGCGGCTGCACTGCGCCTCGCACGGATGGTCGCATACCCGGCCGCAGACACCCGCAAACGGGATCGCCTGGGCGATCAGGTCGTGTGCCTCTCGGAAGCGCCCCTGGGCGATGAGCGCGACGAACCCCTGTACATGGATCCCGGCCGGACAGGAAGCCGTACAGGGGGGCGTGCCCCGTTTCTCGATGGCGTAGAGGTTCGGCACGGCGCGCAGCGGCGGGTCCCGGTAGATCGCACGACGCAACGTGCCGTTGCCGGGGGCCACCCGCTGTACGGGGCACACCGCCTCGCACTCGCCGCAGGCCGTACACCGCGCGGCATCCACATAGCGCGGGTGTACGGTCGCCCGCACGAGGAACTGTTCACCGTTTCGGGCAACCTCGCGGACTTCCGCTTGGGTCAGTACACGGATGCGCGGATCCCGCGTAGCTTCCAGCAGATCGGGGATCGCAGCCATCCAGAACGGGTCACCGCGCAGGGCCTCGCGGCCCAGAAAGGGGGACGGCTCCAGAAGGGTGACCGTGAGGCCGGCCGCTGCCAGTCGACGCGCAGCCTGTACGCCGGCCAGAGTTCCGCCAAGGACGATGGCGTGCGAAGGCACGGGCGATTCTCCTTTGCAGGCAACAGGCCCATCTTTCACGGGCGACTCACCGGGATTGTAGCACGCCGCCAGGTGAGCGTCAAGCCGCGCGGCTCCAGGGCCAGCCCGGTGACGACCCCTTTGCAGGTGACCGTCACTTTCACGCGCTTGACATCTTTTCCCCTTCTCCCCTATATTGCATCCGTCATCACGGAGGTGTGAGATGCAGATCGCCGTACTTTCCGATACCCACGATCACCTGGGGAACCTCGCCTGGGCGCTCGAACAGACCGAAGGATGCGGGGCGCTCCTCTTCTGCGGGGATTTCTGTGCGCCTTTTACCCTGCGGGAAATGCTCAAACGGTTTCCCGGGCCGATCTACGCGGTCCTGGGCAACAACGCCGGGGATCCCCTCCTGCTCGCCCGGGTCGCCCAAGAATCCGGGCGCGTCACCCTGTATGGTGACCTCGGGGAAGTGGACCTCGCCGGCCGACGGATCGCGATCGTCCACGTGCCCCGGCTGGCCGAGGGGCTGGCGGCCCTCGGGACGTACGACCTGGTCTGCTGCGGCCATACCCACAAGGCGCACCTGCAATGGTTCGGCAACACGCTGCTCCTGAACCCAGGGGACCTCTTCGGCCTCTTCGGCCACCCCAGTTTTGCCATCTACGACAGCGAAACCCATCAGGCGCACCTCATCAAGCGCTGAACCGGCCCATCGGCCACGCCGACGCCGCTCCAAGGTCGCCTTCGTCTGCTCCTGGCTTCTTGCCCACACCCGGCCGAAAAAAAGCCTACTCCACCCCGGTTGGCTCACGCGCCCGCGGCCGCAGGGGTATCTACAGCCGGCCCAGGCCCATTCGTTCCTTCGCCTCGGCGACCGTGGCCTGGGCGATCGGACGCACGCGGGCTGCTCCCTCCCGAAGCACGTCCCGCACATCGTCCGGATGCGCCTCAAGATCCCGCCACCGGGCCTGCAGCGGGGCCAGGTCGGCGATGATCTCGTCGGCCAGGATACGCTTGCATTCCAGGCATCCGATCGCGGCCGTCCGACACCCCTGGGCGAGATCCTGTTGCTTTTCCAGGGGGGTGTAGAGCTTGTGGAGGGTCCAGATGACTGGGCACTTCTCCGGCTCTCCGGGGTCCGTACGCCGCACGCGCGCCGGATCGGTCAGCGTGCGGGCCAATTTCTCCCAGATCACCTCGGGAGGATCGGTCAGGGCGATGTAGCTCCCGGGGACGCTCTTGCTCATCTTTCCCTCGCCGGTGAGGCTCGGGACGACCAGGGCCGGCGTATGGTAGGAAACCGGCTCGGGGAAAACATACCCGTAGGTGGCGTTGAACTTGCGCACGATCTCGCGCGTGAACTCGATGTGCGCCTCCTGATCCTTTCCCACCGGGACGACCGTCGCCTTGTAGATGACGATATCTGCTGCCTGCAGGATGGGGTAGTTCAGCAGGCCGGAACTCAGGAAGCCGCCGGTCTGGCTCAGCTTGTCCTTCAAGGTGGGGAGGTCCTGCAGCTTGTTCACCGAAGTGATGCACGAAAAGAGCCAGGCGAGCTCGGTATGCTCCGGCACATCCGACTGGACGATCAGGGTCGCTTTGTTCGGGTCCAGGCCGGCCGCCAGGAAAGCCACTGCTGCCTTGAACTTGTTCTCCGGCATGGCCTGCGGGTCGAAGGGGACGGTGATCGCGTGGTAGTCGACGATCCCGTAGATGCACTCGTAGCGGTCGACCAGTTCGAGCATGCCCTTGATCGCCCCTAGGTAGTTGCCCAGGTGGAGAACACCAGTCGGCTGGATGCCGGAAAAGACGCGTTCCCTGACCATCGATCGATCCCTCCTGGAAACGATAGGCCCCCGCGACCGAGGGCGGTTGCAGTATAACATAGCGGATAGGGTGCGTCAAACCGGCGGCATTGTTTCCTCCACCTCCTGTGTGGTAGAATGCGTGTAAAGGCCGATCGTCCCGGAGCGCGCACCATGCACCTCACAGAGGTCCACCTGACGAATTTCCGCCTGTACCGCCGGCTGGATATCCAGCTGGGTGCGGGAACCACGGTGCTCTGGGGAGCCAACGCCTCGGGAAAATCCTCCTTCCTAGAGGCGGTCTTTATGCTGGCCACGACCCGTTCCCCGCGCGCGGGGGCCGACCGCGAAGTCATCCACTGGGAAGCACAAGAGGAACTCGGCATCCCTCCCTTCGCGCGGGTGGTCGGGCAGGTGCAGCGCGCCGACGGCCCGTTGACGCTGGAGATGGTCGTGCAGCGCTTGCCCGGAGAGCCGGGGCAGCCGCTTGTCCGCTGCAAGAAGCGCTTTCTGGTGAACCGCCGGCCGGTGCGCGCGAGGGATGCCACAGGACGCCTCCAGGTCGTGCTCTTCGAGCCGGAAGACCTGAACCTGTTCACCGGCTCTCCTGCCCGACGCCGCCGTTATCTGGACGTCACCCTCATGCAGGCGGACCCCCGCTACT
>JBMFPK010000278.1:0-3530 GCA_049969155.1 Chloroflexia bacterium
CCTGCCCACCGACTTCCGGGGCCGCCTCGAAGATTTCGACCGCGTGACCGGCGCGCGCCAGTTCGTACCCTGCGGACAGCCCGGTGTAGCCCCCGCCGACGATGCCGACCCTCATTCTCCCTCCTTCTCCGCGCGGCCCCCCTGGCGCCGTGCCGCCATCTCACGCTGCACGGTGGTCCAGGAAAGCCCCCGCCGGAGCATATAGAAGGCGCCGAGGGCCGTAATGGGAAACCACAGCGCAGCGTGCAGCACGAACGTATAGGCTGTGGCCACCGCCCGGCTCTTTTCCCCCAGATAGCTCACAAGCACCTCGATCCCTGGCCAATCGAAGGTGCCAATGTACCCCGGGCTGGCCGGAAGCGTGGTCATCAGGTTGACCACCCCGTTCATCAACATGAGCACGAAGAAGGGGACCGAGAAGGCGAACCCGTGCATGACAAACCAATACTTGACGGTCTCCGCTAGCCAGACGGCGACCGAGGTTGCAAAAATCATCGCCAGGTCGCTGGGACTGCGGAGGCAACGAAGCCCTTCCAGGAAGCGATCTGCGACCCCCTGAACGGGCCGGCGGAAGCGGCGTGGGATCAGCCGTTCGATCAACCAGAGGTAGGCCTTCTGGGTGCGCTCTGGGGATACCGCGAGCAGGAAGAAGGCCACGAGTGCGCCGAAGAACAGGACGGTAAAGAGCACGACGATCCGCCGCCACTCGGGAGGCACCGCGGGGACGAACGGCAACCCGACAAACACAAAGATTAACATGACGATCCCGTCGAAGATGCGTTCCGCGACGATCGTGGCCAGCGAGGCGCTGATGCTCACACCCTGTTCGCGCCGGAGGATATAGGCCCGAAGCAGTTCGCCGGCCCGTGCCGGGTAGATGTTGTTCCCCATATACCCGATGCAGACGATCGGAAAGAGGCGATGCAGCGGCACGCGCTGCACCGGGCGCAGCATATAGTGCCAGCGCCAGGTGCGGGCCCACACCCCGAGGAAGTAGACGGCTACCCCGGGCACGATCCACAGGTAATGAGCACCCTGCAGCTCCGTCCACAGGATCCCCAGCTGTGTCCCCATCTGGCTGAGGACGCGGTAGAGGAAGAAAGCACTGATGAGCAGCCCCACGTATACCTGCCACCGTCGCCTCAAGTGGCCTGGAAAGCCGCCCCGGTGGGCCGGCAGCACCGTTTCGGTGGGGTGAGATTCGATCGTCACGATCCCCTCGTTTCCGTCCATTTCCGGGCCCAACGACCCGCGCCGCCATCATAGCCACAAGCCCGCAGTTTGTCAATCGCGATTGACAGGCGGCCACGGGCTTGTTAGAATAGCCGGTGTCCGGGGAAGACCGATAGAGCTCGGGTGCGCGGTTCGATCGACAGGCGCCACCGCATGATGGGGGGTGCCGCGGAGGTCGCCATGCGGATCATACGCAGGGTTGTTTTTCAGGACCTGGAGTTCGTGCAGCGCGAGATGGAGCGCCTTTTCAGCGCGATGTGGGGGCGCCAGACAGGCGGCGTCTACTGTCCACAGGAAACGTGGCGCCCCCCGACCGATGTATACGAGACCCAGGAAGGGTTGGTGGTCAAGATGGAACTGGCCGGCATGCGGGAGCAGGAGATCGACGTCATCCTGGACGAGCGGACCCTGACCGTTTCCGGCTACCGTTCCGATGACCGGCCGACCGAACAGCTCTCATACCATCAGATGGGGGTGAACTACGGCCCCTTCTGTGTGCAGATCTTTCTGCCCTGGCCCGTCCAAGAGGACGCGGTGGAGGCGACCTACGACGACGGCTTCCTGAAGATCCGCTTGCCCCGGCGTCCGCATCCCGGAGGAGAATTCCGGCGCGTCGAGATCGGCGTGGAAGAGGACCGTTAGGCCCGCACTGCCGCACGGTTGAGGAGGCCTAGATGGCCACAGACTACTGGTTCGACGGCATCCGGCCGCTGTTCCTGGCCCCTGAGGAAGACCAGGGAGCCTTTTCCGAGGCCCCGTCCCGAGGCGAGGGAGGGTCCGGCCCTGCCGGTCCGCAGGTGCCTCCGGAGCTCCCGATCCTTCCGCTGCAGAACGTCGTGATCTTTCCGCGCACCGTCTTTCCGCTGGCGGTGACCGAGCCTCGGGCTGTGAAACTGGTGGACGACGCCGTCCTCGGCTCGCGGCTGATCGGCCTGGTGACGGTGCGGCCGCGTGCGGAGACGGAGGGTGGGGAGTTCTCGCCGCAGGAGCAGCTCTACCGTGTGGGGACCATGGCCCTTGTGCACAGGCTGCTGAAGCTCCCGGACGGTTCGCTGCGGATTGCCGTACAGGGGCTGGAACGCATTCGTATCCTGGAATATACCTCGACGGATCCGTACCTGCGAGCGCGCGTGGAGCGGGCTCCGGAGATGGTGGAAGAGGACATCGAAGTCGAAGCGCTCATGCGGAACCTGACGGAGCTGTTCCAGAAGCTCGCCTCGCTTGTTCCGCAGATCTCCGAGGAGCTGCAGGCGCTCATCATGAACGTCGAGGATCCACGACAGCTCGCCTATGTGCTTGCGGCGAGCATCCGTATGGAGCTGGAGGAACGGCAGGCGATCCTGGAAGAGGACAGCGTCAAGGCCAAGCTGCGCCGGCTGGTAACCGTCCTCACGCGCGAGACCGAGGTGCTGGAGCTGGGGAAAAAGATCCAGTCGCAGGTGCAGACCGGGATCGACAAGGCGCAGCGGGAGTATTTCCTACGCGAGCAACTGAAGGCGATCCGTCAGGAGCTCGGCGAAGCGGACGAGACCCAGATCGAGGTGGAGCGGTTGCGCAAGGCGCTGGAGGAAGCCAACCTGCCGCCGGAGGCCAAGGAGCAGGCGGAGCGCGAACTGCGCCGGTTGGCCGACATGCCGCCTGCCGCGGCCGAGTACGGGGTCATCCGTACCTACCTGGAGTGGTTGGCTTCTCTCCCCTGGTCCAAGAGCACCGAGGACATCCTAGATATCGAGCGCGCGCGGCAGGTGCTGGATGAAGACCACTATGACCTGGAGAAGGTCAAGGAGCGCATCCTGGAGTTCCTGGCCGTGCGGCAGCTGCGGCTGCAGCGGACGGAGGCCGGGAAAGAGTCCGAAGCCCAGCGGGGCAAGGGAGCGATCCTGTGCTTCATCGGCCCGCCGGGCGTGGGCAAGACCTCGCTGGGCCGTTCGATCGCGCGCGCCATGGGGCGCAAGTTCATCCGCATCTCCCTGGGTGGGGTGCACGACGAAGCGGAGATCCGGGGGCATCGCCGTACCTATATCGGCGCTATGCCGGGGACGATCATCCAGGCCATCCGTAGGGTGGGTTCGAACAACCCGGTCTTTATGATGGACGAGATCGACAAGGTGGGCGCGGATTTCCGCGGGGACCCGGCCTCGGCGCTGCTCGAGGTCCTGGATCCGGAGCAGAACCGGGAATTTCGCGACCACTATCTGGACGTGGCCTTTGACCTCTCGAAGGTCTTTTTCATCACCACGGCGAACGTCGCTGAGCGGATCTCCCCACCCCTCCTGGACCGGATGGAGATCATCCGC
>JBMFPK010000279.1:0-3520 GCA_049969155.1 Chloroflexia bacterium
CGTGTGGGGGTCGGCGTGGCCCGCCGCACGATCACCACGTGGACGGTCGCCGGCCCCTCGGGCGTCACCTCGACTTCCGGGGGAACCGAAAAGCTGGCTGGGAGGTCGTACTCCCCGGCATCCAGGCCGCTCACGTCGACCACCGCCCAGAGGTCCCCCAGAGAGAGCCTCTCGAGCAGCTCGAGCGGGGCTCGCAAGAGCACGCTCAGCCATCGGGGCTCCCAGGTCGCCTGAAGCGGCTCGAGAAGCCCGGCGAGGTGTACCGGGATATCGATGCGCAGTACCGGCTCGATCGCCTCCACGTCGACGGACACGGTCACCTGGGAGGGAGATTGGATCAAGGATACGTTCGCTGGAAGGTCCAGGCCTACGGTCGTCGTGAGGTCGTCCCGGAGCCCCTCCACCGAGACGGGCATCGTCTCCAGGAAGCGCACACGGGCCAGCACGTTCGGGTCCCCGCTGAAGATGGTCACCGTGTCCGGGACGACGCGCAGCGCGCGGATGTAGTAACCGGGCGCCGGAATCCCTGTGATGTGGGGAACGACGGAGACGGCCAGATGCCCGCCTTGTAGGGAGATCGGCACGTCCACCGCGACCTCGGCCGGCAGAACCTCCACACCGGCCACCCTTCTCCCGGCAGAATCCACGGCAACCGGCTGCACGGGAGCGTCCTGCAGCGACGCCACACGCCCTCCCAGGTCCACGCGCGCCTGAATGTCCGTGACGAGCTGGACCCGGCTCTCCGGCCCCTGCACCAGGGCCTGGGCGGGGTCCACAAGCGGCGTGCCGACGACGTAGGGAAGCCCCGGCTGGCCCACGAGCACCACCTCGACGGGGAGGATCTCCTGCGCCCGCCGCTCGATATGGACGGTCACCTTCGTGGGCTCGGCCCGCCAGCTCCGTACGGCGCGCGGGGCCTCCAGCTGCACGGTGAGTTCGTACACCCCCGCTTCGGAGATCGAAGTCAGGTCCACGTACGGATGGAGGTCGCCGGGCGTCAGGTGCTCCTCCTGGGGGACCCGGAGGATCAGCGAGACCGTGCCTAACGACGCAAGCGGAAGGCCCTGAGCGTCGGTGAGCACCAGGCCTTCCGAAAGCCCGCGGGCTTCCAGGGGCAGCTCCTTGAAGGTGGTGGCCGTCAGCGGGTTCTGGCTGCCTGTCACATAGGCCCACACGACGAGAGCCAGCCCAAGCGCCCCCAGAAAGCGAAAGGCGTGACTCCAGGTAGGACGGATACGCCGCAGGAATCCCTTCACTTCTCCCTCCTTGCGGCATTGTTGCGGACCTCGTCCAGCCGGAGCAGTGCCTCGAGGAGCCCCACAAGCCGTGTGCGGTCCAGCCAGCGCACCATGCGTCCTCGCTGGGCCACCGAGATTGCGCCCGTTTCCTCGGACACGACGATCGCAATGGCGTCCGTCTGCTCGCTGATCCCGATGGCTGCCCGATGGCGCGTTCCATACTGGAAGCTGTCCAGCACATCCTCGCTCAGGGGGAGGACGCAGCCCGCGGCCAGGATACGGTTGCGCCGAACGATCACCGCACCATCGTGCAGCGGAGCGTTGTTGTAGAAAAGGCTATGCAACAGCCGTGCGGAAACGCGGGCGTCCAGGCGGACGCCCCGTTCCGCATACTCGTCCAGGCGGATGGTGCGCTCGAGCACGATGAGTGCCCCCAGCCGCTGGCGGGACATCTCGCTGCAGGCGGTGGCGATCTCCTCGATCGTGTGCCGCATCTCCTCGGCCCCCGACGGGGTCCAGGGGCGTCTCGACCAGGGACCGCTCTGCCCGAGGTTCTCCAGCGCCCGGCGCAGTTCGGGCTGAAAAAGGACGGGGATCGTGACCAGCAGCGCCGGCAGGGCGCTATCGAGCAACCATCCCAACGCCGGCAGGTCGAGCACGGAGCGGATGAGGAGCACCACCATGAGCACGATGGCCAGGCCGCGCAGCAACGGCACGGCGCGTGTTCCCTGCAGCAGGCTGAGGATGGCGTAGAAGAGCAGAGCAACGAGCAGGATGTCCAGCACGCTGCGCCAGTCAAGCTGGGAAAAAACCCACAGAAGCTGCGACATCGGTTTACCCCAACCCTACGTCGGGGGTCCTCACTCGGCAGCCCGCTCCGGATTGGCCTGGCGCTCTTCTTCCTGGAGCCGCGCGGCGATGGCCGTGTCTTGCGGTTCCAGGCGTGCCAGGCGGCGGTAGAGGCGGACAGCCTGTCCGTGCTCGCCGATGACGGCCAGGAGTTCGGCTAGCTCGCGCAGTGCCCACCGATCCTCGGGGTTCAACGCGAGCACCTGATGGAGCGCCGCGATGGCGGTTTCGGTTTCTTTCCGCTCCAGTGCGATCCGCGCGATCGTACGCTGTTCTTCCAGGGCGTCCGCCAGCCGGCCGGCCAGGATATGCAGGTTGACGAGCTGCTGTCGCGCCGCGACGTCGTGCGGCACAAGCTGCACGATCCGACCGTAGGCCTGATAGGCGCGGTCCTGCCGGCCCATCGTCCAGTAGATCTCCGCGATCTGCTGAAGGCTGCGCACGGCCTCCTCGATCAACCCCTTCTTCTGTTGCAGCTCGGCGACCGTTTCCAGCTCGTTTAGCCCTCGGTCCACAAAGCCGCGGCGGATGGAGAGCGTGGCCAACCGGCGGCGGACGGTGAGGTTGCTCGGAGCCAGGCGCACCATCTGCTGGAGGACCGCCAGAGCGCTGTCCAGGTCGTTCGATTGCTCGTAGTGGGTCGCCAGTCCGCTCAGCTCGGCGAGCGCCTGACGCAGGTTTCCCTGGCGGAAAAAGAGGTCCGCGAGCTTGGTGACCGTCTCACGGTCGTGGGGATGGGCCGTCCGAGCTTGGCTGAGCACCGCGATCGCCTGGTCGAACCAGCCGAGCTTCGTGTAGGCCTCCGCAAGCCAATGGTAGAAGGCAAGGGCATGCGGGATCGCGCGGGGTCCGGTGGACGGCCCGGCGGGCAACTGTGGAGCAAGGGCCTCGGCCCATTTCAGGCCTTTCTGCAGGGTTGAGATCGCCTCTTCGATCTGCCCTAGGAGCAGCTGCGCTTCGGCGGCTGCCCGCAAGAGACGGAGCTGGAGGGGATCCCTGGGCTCATCGCCCAGAAGCTGGCTCGCCCGCTGAAAGCTTTCCAGTGCCTCCGGGATGCGGCCGGCCTGGCGCTGGAGGAGCCCCAGGGCGTAATAGAGCGAGGGCAGCTCCTGGATGAGGAGGGCCTCCTTGTACTCCTGTTCCATCGTGCGGCCGGCCTGCTCGTCCTCCTCCGCTCGCCTGAGCACCGCATCCAGCGATTCCCAGAACGGCTCCTCGTCCCGCAGCCACGCGAGCACGATGTTGATCCGGGCCAGCCCCACGGGGTCGCGGGGATCCATCTGCACTGCCCGGCGCAACTCGCCCACCGCTGCCTCGGGGCGGTCCAGCTTGAGCAGGAACAGCCCGTACTCCAGGTACACTTCGCGGCTCTCCGGGGCGCGGGCACGCACCTCCCGGAAGGTCTCGATCGCGCGGGTCGTCTGCCCGAGGCG
>JBMFPK010000280.1:0-3503 GCA_049969155.1 Chloroflexia bacterium
TCGAGTGACCGACGATCGGATCGTTTCCGAGAAAGCGCGCCAAGTCGGGCAGCATCGTATGGAAGAACGGGGCCCGTTCCACATCGGCAGGGGCAATGCCTGTCAGGCGGACGATCGCCTCGGGGATGGGGCCAGCCGGCTTCACCAGACTGTGCCAGCTCCCGAGCACCTCCGCGCCCCGGAAACGAATCGCGGCGATCTCGATGATCTCGTCCTTACCGACCTCCGTACCGGTCGTTTCGATATCCAGGGCGACGTAACACCGGTCCACGGCAAATTCCCGCAGGCCCTGCTCCCCTCCGTGCGCCGATCAGGCCTCCGGAGGGGCCGAACCCTGCTCCGTGCGTATACCGCATTCCTCTAGACGCCGGCGCACGATCTGTGCGAGGCGACGGATCCCCTCGTCGATCTGCTCGACAGTAGCGTTGGAAAAGTTCAGGCGCATCGTGCTGTGCCGCCGTCCATCGACATAGAAGGGGGAGCCGGGTACAAAGGCCACCTTGTTCGCCACCGCTTCCTTCAGCATATCCTCTACATCGATCTCCTCGGGAAGAGTCACCCAGAGGAACATGCCGCCGTCCGGACGTGTCCAGGAGACACCTTCCTTCGGGAAGTACCGCTCCAGAGCGTCGAGCATCGCCTCCATCCGCTCCTTATAGAGCGCACGGATCTTCTGGATCTGCTCGTCCATCACGCCGCTCTGGCAGTATTCATAGGCCGCGTACTGGATAAAGGTCGACGTACAGAGGTCCGTAGCCTGCTTGAGAAGCACCAGTTTGCGGATGAACTCCTCCGAAGCCACGACCCAAGCGAGCCGAATGCCGGGGGAAAGGATCTTGGAGAAGGTGCCGAGGTAGATCACCCGTCCTGTGGTATCGAAGGCCTTGATCGGCGGCACCGGTTCTCCCCGGTAACGGAGTTCGCCGTAGGGGTCGTCCTCGACGATGATCACGTCGTAACGCTCGGCCAGTGCGACCAGCTGCTTGCGTCGTGCTGCCGAGAGCGTCCGTCCGGAGGGGTTCTGGAACGTAGGCACGGTGTAGATGAATTTCGGGGTCACGATGCGCAGGATCCGTTCCAGCTCTTCCATGATCATCCCCTCTTCGTCCATGGGTACCGTGATATAGCGGGGCGCGAAGAGGTCGAATGCCTGGATCGCACCCAGGTAACTAGGGCTTTCCAGGACGATAATGTCCCCGTAGTCGATGAACATTTTGGCGATCATCTCCAGGGCCTGCTGCGAACCGCTGGTCAGGAGGATGTTGTCGCTGCCGCAGGCGATCCCTTTCGTGTTGCGCAGGCGTTCCGCCAGACATCGGCGGAGCGGTTTGTACCCTTCGGTGGTGCCGTACTGGAGCGCCTGAGCCCCCACCTCGTCGAGGACTGTGTTGCACGCGGCTCGAAAGGCTTCCACAGGGAACGATTCGGGGGCCGGAAGGCCCCCTGCGAGGTAGATCATCCCGGGTAGCGTCGCGTAGTGCAGAAGGTCCCGGATGGCGCTGCTCTTGATCGAGTTCATTCGCTGTGCAAAGCGGTTCGGGGTCACCGTCGACCTCCTTTTCTCTGCCCATCGGCACACCGTTCGACAACTTGATTATACCATCGATTGAAACACACCGCAAAAGCTTTGCCAAACAAGGAAACCCGTGGGATCTTGACACGACTCGGGGAAAATGTTAGAATAAGCGTGGAAATGGGTTGCAACAAAGAAGGGAGTTTCCGATGCATTGGGTGGTCTGCCTGCTCTGCGCTTTGGGGGGACTGGGGATCGTGGCTATCTGCAGCCTGTTCCCGGGCCTCCATGTGGCCCATCTGGCAACGCTGCTGCTACCCCTAGCAAGCGGCGCGCAGCCGATCCTTCCTCCCGAAGGGCTGGCGTTCGCCTTTGTCGGTATGGCCTCCGGGCACGCGATGCTGCACACGCTACCGGGCATTTTCTGCGCCGTCCCGGACGAAGCAGGCCTTCTGGTTGTGCAGCCCGGGCGAAAGTACCTGCTGGCCGGAAAGGGAACGGAGGCGGCGCTGCTGTGCAGCCTGGGAGGGCTCGGCGGGACAATTGTGCTGCTCCTCCTTGCCCCGCTTGCGGTGCGCTGGCTGCCCCCTCTGTATGCCCTCCTGCAGCCCCACTTTCCCTGGATGCTTTGGGCCATCATCGCGTACCTACTGCTTTCGGAATGGTCGAAGGACTCTGGCCGTGCGCCGGCCGGCCTGCCGCGTCTCTGGGCCACCTGGAAACCGCTCCTGGCCGGCCTCCTGACCTTCCTGCTCGCCGGCCTCCTGGGCCTGGTGCTTTCCTATCGCTCCCCCCTTCCCTCTTGGGGAAAAGCGGGGGGCCTCGCCCCGGCGTTCATCGGCCTGTTCGGGCTGCCCTGGCTGCTTCTGGGCGTCTCGAAGCACGCGCCTCTCCCTCCCCAGGACACACGTTGCGAGCTCGAGATCGACCCGGGGGAATGGCTGCGGGGTGTGCTGGCCGGCGCCGCCGGCGGGTTCTTTGCGGCCCTGTTTCCCGCCCTCACAGCCGGCGTGGGTGTCCTACTGGCAGGGCAGGGATTCGGAGAGCGCGAAGGACGTGCCTTTCTTGTTTCCCAGGGCGCTTGCCGGGTGACCTACTCCCTCGGTAGCCTGCTCCTCTTTTTCGTGCCGGGGATGTGGAAAGTGAAAGGAGGGTTCGCCAGTCCTTTGAGCACCGTGTATACAGAGGCTTCGCCGCGCGCCGGTTGCCTTGCACTTGGCACGGCAATGCTGTGCAGCGCTTTCGCCTTCCTTTTCTCGCTGCCCCTGGGCCGCTTCCTGGCCCGGATTTCCCTACGTCGACTTCAGCAGGCTTCGCTCCTGCTCGTGCTTCTGATCCTCGGTGCTACGAGCGGCCCGGCCGGGCTCTTCGTCGCCCTCGTGGCCACCGCAATCGGGGCGATCCCTCTCCTGTGGGGCACGCGCCGGACCAACGCGCTGGGGTTGGTGCTGCTGCCGGTCGCCTTGAATCTGAGCGGGATCGGCGAACGCCTCGCTGCCTGGCTGGGGCTGCTGTGAGATTCTCCTCCCCCAACGCAGGCCTCCACCTACCGCGCCGCACGACGTTTCACCACCCGGCCTTCGGCGTCTACGGTCACCCGCACGACCAGGGGCAGGGCCACGCCATCCTCCGCGACCACCTCCTTGCGCAGCGTGACCGTATAGAGGTCCGCATCGGCTTCCCGGGCCCAGGAGATCCCCACCTTGGCCGCAACGTCGGGCGACCCACGGCACGGCTTCCCGGCGGAGACCGTCACCTCGGCGCCTTCCATCTCCGGGTGTTCCTGCAGGATCTGCTGACGGATCGCTTCCAGGACTTCCGGATTCAAGGGACTCTCATCCACCGCACCCCTCCAGAAAAAGCGCCACAACCCCAAGCAACCCGACGTCCCCGCGCAGCGCGGCGGGCTCGATGGGGACATCGCGGTAGGGAGGCATCACACGCTGTCGCGCTACCCGTCGCATCGGCTCGAACAGCCGTTCCCCCAGGC
>JBMFPK010000281.1:0-3497 GCA_049969155.1 Chloroflexia bacterium
TTACGGCGTCCCGGCGCGCGTACGCGGGGCCGTAGAGGAGCTGCCGGATGGAGAGCCTTCCGGGCACGAAGAAAGGCCCGCTTCCGAACCCGCATGAACGGACGGCGCCCGTCAGTTTGCCCGAACACCCATCACGGCAGGCTTCCATGCTCGGGCGTGGCCGCGTGCGCGAGGATGGCTCCGGGGCGTTCCTTTTCCAGCTCCTCCAGGGAGAACATCGTTCCAAGATAGGCCATTTGGCGGGGCCAGAACGGCTAACCTGGCGCATGCGGCCCAGGCGTTGTCCCTAGGGTTTGCTCCTTGCCGCTGGGTTGGCTGGGCGAGAGGTTCCGAGCTGCGGGAGGGAGGTATCGCGCGCATACTGGAAACAACAGTGCGGGACTTGGCTCGTGAGAGAAGACGGGCCGGCAGGTTCGCTCCGGAAAAGCCTGTTCGGCTACAACGCCGACCCTTTGCGTCTGGAACCGCCGCCTACACGGTATACCTGCTCACGGTGGGGGTACTTGGCCTTCTCGGCACCTTCGCTGGCCGTCACCTGCAATACACCCGAGGTAGCAAGTCCACCACCGCCCACATGGGCTCCGCTTACCCCTGAGTGTCGTTCCCCGAGGCGTCAGGATCTGGCTGCCCGTTTCAGCCAGTGTGTGGTACAATGGGGGAAACGCACAGATCGGAGGAGCTCGATGAGGGATCGCGTGCTGCGGGTAGTTCTGGCGGACGACCATACGATGGTCCGTCAGGGGATCCGTCAGTTCCTGGAAGAGAGCGGGGACATAGAGGTTGTAGCCGAGGCTGCGGATGGGCCGGAGGCACTGCGTTGCATCGAGCAGACGCTGCCGGACGTCGCGGTGCTCGATATCCAGATGCCCGGGACCTCGGGGGTGGAGGTTACCCGACAGGTACGGGCACGCTTCCCCACGGTCAAGGTCCTGATCCTGACCGCCTACGACGATGACCCTTACATCTTTGCCTTGCTGCGCGCCGGCGCCGACGGTTACATCCTGAAGACGGCTCCTGCTGAGGAGCTCGTGCTTGCGGTGAGAACCGTTGCCGCCGGACATTCGACGTTGGGGCCGGAAGTCACCCGCAAGCTCCTCGCGCAACTCGCCGCCGGGGGGCCTGCAACCGCAGCAGAACAGGCCGAACCGCTGACGGAACGGGAGATCGAGGTGCTCCGTCTCACAGCGCGGGGGCTGACGAACAAGGCCATCGGGCGAGAACTCGGCATCAGCCCCCGCACGGTGCAGGGGCACCTGGCGAACATTTACGGCAAACTCGGGGTTACCAGCCGGACCGAGGCGGTGACCGAGGCGCTGCGGCGCGGATGGATCGTGATCGAATGACCCGCAAACCCTTTTGGTTTGCCCTTCGCCGGTTGCGTGCCCAACTCCTGCTCTGGGCTGTATTGCCCCTGGCACTGACGCTGATCGCTGTAGCCTTCACCGGCGTTTATGGGCATGAGCACAGCATGTACCGCATGGTTGGTGAGCGCGATCGCCTCCTCGCGGAGGCGTATGCACACCTCGTTGCGGCCCGACTCGCCTCATCGGAAGTCCCGCCAACCGCGGAGACGTGGCAGGCTCTCTTCCAGGATGTGCAGGTGGGGAAAAGGGGAGTCATCTACCTGGTGGATGGCCAGGGGCATATCATCTACCATCCGAACGCCTCCTTCTGCGGAGTGTCGCTGGCGGGGCACACCGGGTTCTCAGTCCTGTCCGCAGATAGCGGCAGCACCCCGTGCCATACCGCGGAGGGCTTGCGGATGCTCCTCTCCTACGCCGCCGTACCAGGGACGGACTGGCGGGTGGTGGTCGAAGAACCCTGGGAAGACCTGACCGACCCGATCCTTCGTCTGCCGAAGCTCGTGCCGTTTGTGGCAGCGTTGACCGGTCTGGTTGTGGCGCTGGCGCTCGTTTTCGGCGCGCGCACAGTTGTGAGTCCCTTGCAGCGTCTCGCACGGGCCGCCGGGCGGGTCTCCTGGGGAGACCTTTCGTCGATCGCGGAACCTGTGGGAGGCGTCGAGGAGATCCGGGAACTCCAGGCAGCACTCCGTGAGATGGCCGACCGCATCCAGAGCTACCAGGAAAGTGTTCGGGACTACCTCGGAGCTGTCACGGAAGCACAGGAAAACGAGCGGGCACGACTCGCGCGCGAGATCCACGACGACACCGTTCAGGCGTTGATCGCGCTAGGACAGCGGATCGAGATGGTCCGTCGCTCGCTCGAACGTGGCGATGTCGCGCAGGCCAAGCGACAGGTCGGCGACGTGCGGAGTCTGACGTTGGAAACGGCCGAAGGGTTGCGTCGCTTCACCCGGGATCTGCGGCCGGCCTACCTGGAAGAGCTCGGGTTCCTGCCCGCCTTGGAAACACTCGTGAGGGACAAGCGGCAGGAAGGCGGGCCAGAAGTGTCTCTGCGAGTCGAAGGAACACCCCGTCGGCTGCTCCCGACACGTGAACTGGGCCTGTACCGCATCGCCCAAGAGGCGCTTCACAATGCGCTGCGGCACGCCCAGGCGCGCCACATCTGGGTCACTCTACGGTTCGAACCGGAAGCCGTGCGCCTGATTGTTTCCGACGACGGGAACGGATTTCAGGTCCCGGAACACCCGGCTGCCCTTACGCACGAGGGGCATTATGGCCTCCTCGGAATGCGCGAACGTGCCCTCCTTGCCGGTGGAGAACTGCATATCGTTTCGCAGCCCGGGAAAGGAACAACTGTCACCGCACGTGTCCCGGGATAGCCTTGCTCAACAGCGAAGCCCGGACGGCGCGCGCCCGTCCGGGCTTTCTACTTCCCCACGCGAGTCGGCGATCGCCTGTTCTCCGCGCGCGGCGACCAACGCTTAGCGGTCCGTTGGCCTATCGTGCGTACCCCGTGCGTCCCGTGGTTCTGCCCCTTTCGTCCGCATGACGATCAGGGCCAGGACGATAGGGAGCAGGGCCACCAGCACCAGCGGCAACATTATCCCCAAGCCCCAGAAGAGCATCATTGCGCGTCCTCCTCGGACTCCAGCATGGCGAGAAAAGCACCGTGCCAGGTGTGGTACCAAACCTGCCCGGTCCGGGCGTTGACACTCAGCATGCCGAAGATTTGTCCATCCTTCCACACGTGGAGCGTGTAGTACCCGTAAAAGGGGTCGACATCGTCCGTTCGCGCTTCAACACCAGGCAGGTTCGTGTCGAGCCACTGCTGTGCGATCCGAACAGCATCCGTCGCAGAGATGCGAGGTTGGCCCGTCGCGAGGCGCCTCCCCATCATCCCGTAGCGTGTGTTCCACATCATGTTCGGTCCCGGCTCGGGGTGCACGGCACCACTGAAACGGTCGATGAGCAGCTCGAACGCCCCGATACCGGTATCCTTCTCCTGGACAATGGCGTAAAAGTTGCGCTCGAACTCCATCACCTCGCTCACGACGAGCCCGGACAGGCCGCTTCGGTCCAGATACTGCTCGACGGCTTCACGGGCTTGCTCGAGGGTCAACGGATTCCCGTCCG
>JBMFPK010000282.1:0-3471 GCA_049969155.1 Chloroflexia bacterium
TCCACCAGGATCCCTGTGGGCCGGCGGAGCGGGCTGGCTGTCTCCACGCGCCTGCCTGCCACCCAAGCGTAGATCTCGGTGCTGCGCGCGAGTCCTGCCGCAACGCCCAGGTAGCCGAAAATCACGCTCACGATGAACGGAAGGATCTGCCCGACGGGATTCGGCAGCATCGAAATGGGGACGGCCAGGATGGCCGAGACGCTCAGCCCCACAACTAGCCCGATCAGGCCGGCCACGAGTTCCGCCGTTGGAACGTTCCGCACCTGGGAGCTTAGCCAGCGCAAGGGGGCCAGCGTCAGCCAAGGCGTGATCAGGAGGCCCAGTCCGGCACCGGCCAGGACCAGCGTGGCCACATAGCGCCAGTTCTCCGGATAGAGCATGGCGCCCGGAATGCTCAGAGCGATCCGGAAGGAGAGCAATGCGAAGAGCACCATGCCGAAAACGCGGATCCAGAAGACGCCGCTCACACCGGCACGCCGTTCCCTCTTCGGCATCCTTGCCCCCTGAGCCCGGCCAGCCCGGATGTATCTTAGCACAGCGCAACAGCCGTGTCAACGCGAGGCGGAAATGGGAAACTCCAGCCCGCTGCCACCGGATCTCCACCGCTTTTTCAAAACTGCCGGTTATTATAGCCAAAGGTGTGCGGAAGGCCACGTCCGATGTCCGTGGTGTGCCGAAGGCATATGAAGGAGGTCCGCGTGAAACGCTGGTGGTGGGTCGCGCTGCTTCTCGTCCTGCTCCTGGCAGGGGGGACATACGGAAGTTTCCGCTGGCTCGCAGCGAGGAACGGCAAGAGCAGCGCTGCGGCGCAGGAAACGGCGCAGGTCTATCGGGGAGATATCGTCCTTTCCGTGACCGGGAAGGGAAACCTGGTTCCGCGAGCGCAGGTCGCGCTGGGGTTCCGTACCAGCGGGGTCCTCGCTTCTCTAGAGGTGAAAGTGGGGGACCGCGTGGGAAAGGGGCAGGTCCTGGCCCGCCTGGACACCCAAGAACTGGAACTGCAGCTGGCCCAAGCGCAACTGCAGCTGGAACAGGCGGAAGCCTCGCTCCGGGAGCTGCTCGCCGGTGCGGGCGCCACGGAGATCCTCACTGCGCGCAAGAACCTGGAGCAGGCCCAGGCCAATCTGGAGGACACCCGCGTGAGCACTGCTGTGAGCGTTCAGCAGGCGCAGCTGAACCTGCTCCAGGCGGCAAACGCCGTCCGGGACGCCCAGGCGGCGTACGAGAATATCTACTGGCAGAACCGGCAGATCGAGGCCCGCACTGGGGAGTTGCCAGATGCCAATGCGGACGCCGAAGCAGAGGCGTGGCGTAAGGTGGAGAATGCCCAGGCAGCGATGGAGGCAGCCCGCCTTTCCTACGAATCGGCCCTTGAACGCCAAGGGACTTCGATCCGCACGGCTGAAGCACAGGTTGCGGTCGCGCAGGCCAACCTGCAGGACCTGCTGAAGGGTGCCGATCAAACGCAAATCGCCAGCGCTCAGGCGACCGTGGAGCAGGCCCGCCTCAACGTCGCCCAGGCGCAGCTCGCGCTGGAGAAGGCCGTGCTCACCGCACCGTTTACAGGGACCGTAATCGCCATCGATACCGTGGTCGGAGAACAGGTGAGCGGGAGCATCCTCACCCTGGCCGACCTCGATGCGCCCCTCGTGCAGTTCTGGGTAGAGGAAACCGATCTCGCACAGGTCGCCGTCGGCCATCGGGTCCGCATCACGTTCGAGGCGCTTCCAGACCTCACATTCGATGGGCAGGTCATCCAGGTCGATCCGGCGCTCGTGACAGTGGACGGCACGCCTGCCCTGCAGGCCTGGGCGAGCATCGATCTGGATCCGAACTCCGTGCGCCTGTTTTCGGGGATGTCGGCCGAAGTGGAAGTGATCGCAGCTGAGGCACACGACGCGCTTCTCGTGCCGTTGCAAGCGCTTCGCGAGCTCGCCCCGGGGAAGTACGGGGTGTTTGTTGTCAGGGCGGACGGCACACTGGAGCTCCGACAGGTGGAGGTGGGCCTGCAGGACGACGTTCAGGTGCAGATCCTCTCCGGGGTGGAGTTGGGGGAGAACGTCCTCCTGGAGTCGTCTTCGGCCGCGGCTTCTTCTCAGAGCAATGTGGTGTTCCCTGGAGCGCCGATGATGTTCCCGGGCGAGATGCCCCCCCAAGGAGGCCGGCCGTGACGGAGACCCCGGTGATCGAGACGATCAGCCTAACGAAAACCTACGGGTCGGGTGAGATCGCCGTGCACGCCCTTCTGGGGATCCACCTCAGGATTGCACGGGGCGAGTTCGTGGCGGTCGTCGGGCCCTCGGGGTCGGGAAAGTCGACCCTGCTGAATATCCTGGGCTGCCTGGACCGCCCCACCTCCGGCCAGTACCTGCTGGAGGGGCAGGATGTGAGCCGGCTCGGCCGGAACGAACTGGCGGACATCCGCAACCGTAAAATCGGTTTCATCTTCCAGTCGTACAACCTCCTCCCCCACCTGACGGCACTCCAGAATGTGGCCCTTCCGCTGCTCTACCGCCGGGACGGCCGGCTTTCCGACCGCGAGCGGTTCCAGCGCGCTGCGGAGGCTCTCCGGGCCGTCGGGCTCGGGGACCGCCTGAATCACCGCCCGAACCAGCTGTCCGGTGGCCAGCAACAGCGCGTAGCCATCGCGCGGGCGCTGGTGCATCGGCCGGCTATCCTGCTCGCGGACGAGCCCACGGGAAACCTGGATCGGCGTTCGGGCAAGGAAATCCTGGAGCTACTGGCATCGCTGAACGCGCAGGGGATGACCCTCGTGTTGGTTACCCACGATCCCGAAGCGAGCGCAATCGCGCGGCGCGTCGTGCTGCTGCGCGACGGGCAGATCGTTTCCGATCAGCTCAACGCGGGGAACGGGCCCTGGGCATACCTCCGGCCGTTGCAGGGGGTGCAACGATGACTGTGTGGCAGACGTTGAAAGTGGCGATCGAAGCCCTTTCGTTGAACAAGCTGCGTTCCTTCCTGACGACGCTCGGTGTGATCATCGGTGTGGCCGCGGTGATCCTGATGCTGGCGGTAAGTGCCGGGGCGGAGGCGGAGATCGCGGACCAGATCAACGCCCTGGGGGCCAACCTGATCTTGGTCAGTCCGACCTTCACCCGTGGGGATTTCCGGGCGGGTGCCGCGAGGCCATCGCGGTTGGAATATGCGGACCTGGAAGCGATCCGAACGCAGGTGACCGGCATCAACGGGGTTTCAGCCGAGCAGCACACCAGCCAGGTGGTGCGCAGCGACGCGGCGGCGCTGGAGGGCGTTTCGGTCGTCGGCACCACGCCGGATTTCCCGAAGGTCCGCGAATCCCGCGTAGCGATGGGCCGGTTCCTCACAGAACAGGACCTGGACCGCAGGAAAAAGGTGGCGGTGCTGGGGCATGACATTGCCGAGGAGCTGTTCGGCGAGGTGAACCCGATCGGCAGGACGATCAAGATTGGGTCACAGCGCTTCACTGTCGTG
>JBMFPK010000283.1:0-3432 GCA_049969155.1 Chloroflexia bacterium
GTGGGAGATGTAGAGGATCAGGGTGGGACGTGCCTTGAGGCTACGGATGAGGGCGAACAGGCGCTTCAGTTCCTCCTGAGAGAGGACTGCGGAAGGCTCGTCGAGGATCAGGATCCGCGGGCTCTCGGCGACAGCCTTGGCGATCTCCACCATCTGCTGGTGGGAGACGCTCAGGCTGGCCACCGGAGATCGCACGTCGATACCGGTGAAACCGATCCTCTGCAGGATGGCCTGGGCGCGTTCGTGGGCCGCTTGCCAGTCGATCCAGAACGGCACGCGGCGCGTGGGCATCTGCCCGAGGAGAATGTTCTCGGTGACAGTGAGCTGAGGGACGAGGCTGAACTCCTGATAGACGGCGCGGATGCCGAGGCGGTGTGCACGGAGGGGCGAATCGATCTCCACCGGATGGCCGCCGAGCAGAATGTGGCCGTGGTCCCTATGAACGGCGCCGGCCAGAATACGCATCAGCGTGGACTTGCCGGCCCCGTTCTCCCCCACAATGGCATGGACCTCTCCCAGCGCTGCCGAAAAGTCCACCCCGCGCAGGGCTTGGGTACCGTCGTAGTTCTTGACAATGCCCCGCATCTGGAGAAAGTCCTGGGTTTCCATAGGCATCGGCTCATCCGCGGTCGAAGGTGGTCAGCACGTCGTGCAGGAGGATGATCTTCTGCTCGGTCATCTCGTCCAGGGTGTCGTGGATCCCCTCGCGCCCGTGCCCGCTCATCTTGATCCCGCCAAAGGGCAGGGTCTCGACGCGCAGGGCCGAAGACCAGTTCACGATGACCCCGCCGGCCTCCAGGCGGTGGGCAATGTCGAAGGCGCGCGCGAGGTCGCGGGTGAACACCGCGGCCTGTAGGCCATAGGGGGTATCGTTGGCCATCCGGATCGCTTCGTCCACGCTGTGGAAGGGAACGAGCGGCACAACCGGGCCAAAGACCTCCTCGCGGAATGCCCCGATGCTCGGGGGAACGTCGGCCAGGACAGTGGGCTCGATGAACGCGCCACGTCGCTGTCCTCCCGCCTTCAGGGTAGCTCCCGCCTCGAGGGCGGCATGGATGGCCCCTTCGACCTTTTTTGCTGCCTCCTCGTTGATGAGCGGCCCGACGTCGGTGTCCTCGTCCAGGGCATCGCCCACCTTCAGGGCGCGGGCCTTACGGGCCAGGATATCCGCGAAGGCATCGTACACCTGGGCATCCACGAAGACGCGCTTGACCGCGCAGCAGATCTGGCCGTTTCCACGGGCGAGCCGGCCCAGGACCACCGCGTCAGCGGCCTTTTCCAGGTCCGCATCCGCGCAGACGATGGTCGCGTCGTTTCCGCCCAGTTCGAGGTGGATGCGCTTCAGGTGCTGGGCGGCCAGCTGCGAGATGCGGATCCCGACCTGCGTGCTGCCCGTGACTGTCACCATCTGGATCCCGGGGCTCTGTGCCAGGAACTCGCCGATCCGCGCGCCAGGGCCAGTGATCATTTGGTGTGCGCCCGGCGGCAGGCCCGCCTCCTCCATCATTTCGGCGATGGTGAGCAGCGTGAGCGGGCAGTCCGAAGGAGGTTTGGCAATCACGGCGTTGCCGGCGACCAGCGCTGGCGCGGCCTTGTGGGCATACAGTTCCACCGGGTAGTTGAAGGGGACGATCGCTGCGACGACCCCGAGGGGCTGGCGGATCACCAGGGCAAAGTGCCGTTCCTGTCCGGGGACGGCATCCATCGGGATGACCCGGCCGAAGACTCGTTTGCCCTCCTCGGCAAACCCGCGGAAAATGCGGATGGCCGCCTCGATCTCCTCGCGCGTCTGGCGGATCGGTTTGCCGTTCTCCCGGGCGAGAAGCTCGCTCAGGGGGGCCTTGCGGGCTTCCATGGCGTCCGCGATGCGGGCGAGGATCGCCGCCCGCGCGTGCGCGGGCATCCGTGCCATCGCCTCTTTGCCTCGCTGGGCAGCCTGCAGGGCACGTTCTGCATCCTCCAGAGTGGCCTCCGGAACCGTGTCGATCACTTCGCCGGTACCCGGGTTGCGCACTTCTCGCCGGTTACCGTCGGAAGCATCGACCCAGCGGCCATCGATCAGCATCTTCATCGTCGCACCTCCACGGTGTCGCGTATCTCCTTCTCCGGGACAGGGAACCCCAGCCGTCGGGATATCTTGAGCGCGGTGTCGCGCACCAGGGGGCCGAGTCGGAGGAGCATCTCCCGGCTCAAGCGGTGCGCCGGCCCGGAAACGCTGACCGCGCCGACCACTTCGCCGCTGTAGTCGAAGATGGGGGCCCCCACGCAGCGTACCCCGAGCTCGTTCTCCTGGTCATCGAGCGCAAACCCCTGGGCCTGAACTTGCGCCAGTTCCGCGCACAGCGCTTCCACCGAGGAGACGGTGTAGGGCGTGCGAGGGGGAATGCCGGCATCGATGATCTCCTGCACACGTTCGGGCGGAAGGTGGGCGAGGATCGCCTTCCCGAGGGCGGTGGAGTACATCGGCATCCGGGCACCGATGCGGGAGGCCATGCGGATGGGATGCGGGCTTTCCACCTTGGCTAGATAGACGACCTCGTTTCCCGAGGGAACCGCCAGATGGACCGTCTCCTCCGTCTGCGACGCCAGTTCGAGGAGGAACGGCTCGCTTTCCCGGCGCAGATCGTGTTCCGCGAGGAGCACTCCGGCCAGTTCGATCAGCTTCGGACCGAGCTGGAAACGGTCCTTCGCATCGCGCTCGACCACGCCCAGCTCCTCCAGCGTGGTGAGATAACGGTGAGCGGTGCTCTTGGAGGTGCCGATGTGGGCCGCAACCTCGGAGAGAGACACGGTAGAACCGGCGCGGTGCGCGAGCAGATCCAGGATGGAGAACGCTTTCACGACAGTGATGGCAGTAGCGCTGTGGCGGTCCAACGACGCCTCCAAGTCCGGAGGTATTGGTTCGAATTTTTAGAACGTTGTGCTAATTTTTATTATACCACGGGGGCCGGGTTTTGTCAAGTGCGCTTGTCTGCGCACCGGCGGTATGCTACAATACCGGGCGCCGGGATTCCGCCGCAGAAGTCGAGAAGGAGTGGATCCCCTTGAGGGCCTCGCGATTCGTCGCCATCGACCTGCCGCGTTTGGCGGGCACTACCGTCGCGCTCCTGCTCCTTCTGAGCCCTCTGTGCCTGGTGCTCGTAGCCGGGTGGCCCGGATCCGTCCCCCCGGAGGTCGTACAGATGCCGATCGTGCCCTCCCGTGCGACGGAACCGCCTCTCCCGGAACCGGGGCTGGAGCCGAACCACATGCGAGGCCTGCAACGGGCCTCCTGGCTGGGCCTTCTCGGGGGTGTGCTGCTGGTCGGCCTGTTGCGTGTGGGGCGTTGTGCCACCCCGGGGCAGCGCTCCGTGGGGGCGGCCGCGGCCGGCGCCCTGAGCCTGATCCTCTACCTGTACGCCTTTCTCCTCCCCTACCCGCTCCCGCGCTACG
>JBMFPK010000284.1:0-3419 GCA_049969155.1 Chloroflexia bacterium
CTACCTGCGGCCAGATCATCCCCTCCCGCGAGCGCCGGCCGACCCGATGCTGGGAACGGATCCAGATGCCCCCGTCCGGGGCCGGCGGGTTCACGAGCAGGATGTCCACCGCGCCCTCCGGGCGACGATCGACGCGCTGCCGGACCACGGCGTCGGCCAAGGGGAAGCGCACCTCCGGTACGCGCTCCTGGGTCCGCGTTCCCAGGTTTTCCGTGACCGGGCTCATTCCCGCCCTCCCGTCAGATCGGCCTGCGCTTCTTCCACGCGGCGGCTGAGCGCTTCCAAAACCCTGATGAGCAGCCACGAGACGAGTAGCTGCACGCCGATCAGGATGATCCCGGCGCTGCCCACAAGGTACAACCACAGGCGCAGGAGCGGCCATCCGTGCACCGCAAGGGCCATGCAGACCGCGGCAAGCCCCACCCCTGCGGCGATCGCGCCCCCTCCCAGCCAGCCAAAGTGGCGGTCTATCCTCGGAGGCAGGAAAGGACGCCCGAGCACCCCCTGCCGCACCGGCCGCCGGTGAAAGAGCGCCACGAGGAAGTTGAACGTCGCGCCCAGCATACACAGACTCACGCCGGTCACCCCGCTCACCAACGCGGCGAACACACCGAAAGTGCCCCAGGGGCCCAAATCGGTGATGCCCCGAAGGCGCGCGCCCAGAAGCCCGAAGAAGTAGAGCATCGCAACGAGGATCCCCGTGCCTCCCAAAAGCCCCAGCGGCCGCACCGGGTTGTAGGCGAGCACCGTCTCCACGATCGAGCCCAAAAAGCGCTTCCCGTCCCGCCAAGGGTGGAGTTTCGACTGCCCCACCCGCTCGTCGTACGGGATGGGGACCTCCACCATCCGCACGCCTTCGTGCAGGGCGCGCGCGCTCATTGCCGGCGTAAAGTTCAGTCCGTCCGGAAGAGGATAGAGCAACGGCAGGATCTCCCGGCGCAATACCCGCATGCCGCTCGCGCTGTCACGCACCCGGTGGTTCCCCAGCACGCTCAGCAGGGCCGCAAAGAGCAGATTCCCGCCCCGCCGCAGGGTCGGCATACGGCTGTGCGGGTTCCCCATGCGGCTGCCGATCGCCAGGTCCGCCTCGCCGGAGAGGATCGGCCGGCAAAGTGCCGGCAGCGCCTCCGGCGGGTAGGTGCCGTCCGCATCGAGAAACGCCAGGAGCCCGCCCCGCGCGTGCCGGAAGCCGGTCTTGAGCGCCGCGCCATACCCCCGATTGCGCGGGTGGCGGATCAGCGTGACTCCCGGGCATTCCGCTACGACCTCGGCCGTTCGGTCCGCGGAGCCGTCGTCCACGACGATGACCTCCACAGGCTGCAGGCCGATCGCCCCGAGCACCGGTGCCACAGCCTGCACGCGCCCCAGCACCGCGCCGATAGCGCGCTCTTCGTTGTATGCCGGGATGACCACCGAAAGGCCCGTCTCTCCGGCCTCGCTCACCGGAACCCTCTCCTTCGTTGCCTTCCTGCTCATAGCACCCGAGCCCTACCGCGTCACCTGCCGATAGATCGGCATCCCAGGCGGCACGGCCTTCCGGATGCCGTCGATCGCGCGTACCACTCTGGCGGGGACTCCCGCGACGACGGTATGGGGCGGGACGTCCTCCGTGACGATCGACCCCGCACCGATGACGGCCCCGCGCCCGACGCGCACGCCATCTAAGATGATCGCTCCGGCGCCGACCCACACATCGTCCTCGATCACGATCCCCTGGGCGGTGATCCCCTGCTCCACGAACGGCCGCCCGGGGTCGTCGTAGACGTGGTTCACCGCCAGCACCTGCACGAGCGGGGCGAAATAGACGCGGTCGCCGATCGTGATGCCCCCCTGGCCGCGCAGCACGCAGAACTCGCCGATGAGCGACTGCCGCCCCACGCGGATCCCGGCGTGGGGAATATCGCGGAAATTGTAGACGTGGAGTTCCGCGTGGTGCATCACCAGCGTTCTCTCGCCGATCTCTACCCCGTTCGGGCAGGCATGGATGTACACGCCTTCGTCCAGGTAGACGCCGCGCCCCAAGCGGATGCGGTTCGCGAAGCGCAGCCGCACCCCCGCTTCGATCGCCGCCAGGCCATCCATTTTCAAGATCCAGCGGTAAAAGAGCGCGCGCAAGGCCAGACCTGGAAGCCCGGGAATCCATCCCAGCAGGCCCGTGATCGTCTGTTCCCAGAAGTAGCGGGCCGGGCTCTCCGCCTGTCGCAGGATGTAGCTTCGCAGTGCTCCGAACGTTTCGCCGCTCATGGCTCTTTCAAACGTGCCAAGGCTTCCTGCCAGGTCGGGACGCCGGGCCGCAAAGCAAGGGCAGATTCCCAGGCGGCGATGGCCTGTGCTCTCTCCCCGGCCTGGGTGTACGCGCGCGCAAGCAGCGCGTAGAGGTCTGCGTTCTGCGGATCCAGCAGCACTGCCCGGGCATAGGCCTCCGCCGAGTCCTTCCAACGTTCCTGGGCCTCGTAGCCCTGCCCGAGCGTCCACCAGGAATGGGCGTTGCATCCCGGCAAGGTGACAGCGCGTTCCCAGGCGGCCACAGCGGCGTCCAGGTCTCCCGCTTCGCGATAGGCGTTCCCGAGCTCCGTCGCGTACCAGGCGTTCGGATGGAGGCTCACCGCCTGCTCCAGCGCTTCGATCGCGCCCTGCCTTTGCCCGCTGTACTTTCGCCGCATCTGCCCGAGCAGGAACCAGGCTTCCGCGCTGCGCGGAGCCAGCCGCACCGCCTCCTCCAGATCGGCAAGCGCCTCTTTTCCCCGGCCCTGGGAGTCGAGGAGCTGGGCGTGCTCCAGGTAGTAGCGGATGTCTCCGGGGGCAACCCGCCACAGTTCCTCCAGGGTCGCCTGCGCGTCCGCGTCGCGGTGTGCCATCCGCAACCGGGAGGCTTTGACGACCCAAGCGTTGGCGTCCGTCGGGGCAAGCCGCAGGATCAGGTCGAGCGCGGCGAGGCCTGCCTGCTCGTTTCCCCCGTTAAAGTACGGCCATATACGCTGCCAGAGGATGTGCGTCGCTTCGGCCGGATCGGCTTGCTGGAGGTGGACATAGGCCGTTTCGGTGTCTCCGTGCGCTTCGTACCACAAGCCGAGTTCCAACTGGGCAGCCCGGTTGTCCGGGTCCAGGCGCACCGCTTCCTCCCAAGCCTGGCGTGCGCCTTCTTCATTGCCCTGGTACCGGCGGGCCTGGCCCAGGAGGAAATAGGCACGCGCGGAGGTGGGGACGAAGGTCAACACGGCCTGGCACAGCGCTGCTCCCGTCGAGAGTTCGCCGCGGAACAGTAGGAGGTTCGCCTGGTCCAGCACGAGTTCCGCGGCTCCGGCCTGCTCCCAGCGCGCGATCGCCTCCACCTCTCGGCCCGCCTGCCACAGTTCCCATCCCGCGGCAAATCCCTCCTGTTGGCTCCTGCGGCGCGGGTCCAGATGGGCAGTGACCCC
>JBMFPK010000285.1:0-3418 GCA_049969155.1 Chloroflexia bacterium
TTTTTTTCCTGCCTGACCCTCCTCGGGCACGGCTACGCCGGATACGGCTTCCGGAACGGATCGACAGCCGAAGGCGGGTCCTCCGAATGGCGCGTGGCGGCGGAACCCTCTCGCCAGGAGCAGGACGAAGCGTTCGCCTTCGCCGTCGCACCGATCACCTCCGTCGGGACGCGTGCGACATTGGAAATCTCCGAAACCGTTACCGAGACCGAGCCGCTCGCGCGGAGCGAAGCGATCACGTACACGGTCGTGCCCGGAGACACGCTCGAAGGGCTTGCCGAGCGTTTCGAGGTCGCCGCCTACACGATCTTTTGGGTGAACCACCTGCGCACGCCCCGCGATGTGATCCCGGGGCGGGTGCTGGTCATCCCGCCCATCTCCGGTGTGCCCCATACCGTGCAACCCGGCGAGACGCTGCAGTCGATCGCCGATCGCTACGGCGTTCGGCCCGGAAACATCGTCGGCTACCCGCCCAACGGGCTGAAGTATCCCTACCACCTCCAGGTCGGTCAGGAGATCTTTGTGCCGGGTGCGGCGGCCTACATCCCGGCGCACCCGGCACAGCCAGGGGAACAACCCCAGCCCCTCCTCATCCAGATGCCGGGTGGGGAGAAGCTGCGCTGGCCGACATGGGGCGAGATCACCGCTCCCTTCGGCTGGAGCCGTTCCTATAGGGGCTACCATCACGGGCTGGACATCGCCAATCGCCTCGGTACACCGATCCTTGCCGCCGCTTCCGGGACAGTGATCGAATCCGGTTGGGACTCGCTGGGGTGGCACGTGGTCATCGACCACGGCAACGGCTTCCAGACGATCTACGGCCATCTGGCCGAGCGGCCCATGGTGCACGAAGGGGACCACGTCGAAAAGGGACAGCAGATCGGCCTTATGGGCCGCACCTATGGGCGCGGCGGGTACGCCTCCGGCGTCCACCTACACTTTGCCGTACGTCACCACGGCGCCTACGTGGACCCGCTCCCTCTGCTCGAGTGAAGCGGACCTCCTTCCGACCACGATGGGTAGCGACGCCTGAGGCAGATGCCCCCCTTGCCCTCGACCGAAGGCTTTCTCACGCTCAAGCCCTCCGAAAGGCGTGCGCCGGTACCGTGGTACCGGCGCACGCCCAGAGGGATCGCCGATCAGGGATTGTGCCCCCGGAACACAAGCGGCAGGTAGATCGTGTAGGGCGGAACCTCCACCGTCACGTACGCCTCCCTCCAGAAAGGTGGGTGCGTGCCGTCCGCGATCCATACGGTGTTCGTGATCACCCCGCCCTGAGAGATTTCGGGCGACAGCCGTACCTGGAAGGCCAGCGGGACCTGGGTCGCCTGGGGGACCCATCCGCTCCAAAGGAGCTGGCCCTCTTCGTAGACCATGCCGGGAGGCAGCGTCGCGGTGATCGGGGTGACCTCGAGCGGGAGCACGTCTGTAATCGTCGCCCAGGCATCCAGATTGCCGACGTTGATCAGCCGGATCGTGTAGGTAAAGGTTTCGCCGGGATGCACGACATCCGCCGAAGCAACTTTGAAGGACGGGCCAAGGTTCGGCTCCGGCCGCGCCCGGGTCGTGAACGACCAGGTGTACTCGGCGCACATCGCGGCCCCTTGGGCGCTTTGGATTCCGGTCGTCAGATGGGCCACATAGCTGGTCGCGTACTCCAGAGCTGCGGCCGGGGTAAAGACGGCGGTGTAGGTCGCCGCGTCGTAGCCGACCGTCCCGGAGACGAGGCCGGCCGGCCCCTCCAGGAAGAACGTCGAGAGGTTCACGGTGTCCGGGTTCAGGGAGATGCCAAAAGTTGCGCGGACAATCGCATCGACCGGCACATCGGCCGCTCCTGGTGGGGGTTCTGTGCTCTGCACGGTCGGGGCAATGAGGATGTCCGCGTCGTAGCGCGGCTCGATCTTGTAGTCGTTGTAAGCGTAAAAGAGCACGCCCCGGACGGCCCACAGCAGATCCCCAAGGCGCGGGGCGTAGGCATAGTCGCCCATATCATCCACCCGCGCCACCACGCCGCTCTCATCGGCGATGCCCCACTCCCCGTAGCCCAGGTTCGGGTGCGTCACCTCGGCGCAGCGCACCTCCACGAGCACGCTTTCCAGCGGTTCGGCCTGCCAGGGATTCGCGGTCGTGATCGCGGCGGTGCTCGTCAACACAGGCGCCGGAGGGGGCCAATCTTCGAAGAGCACCTGAAAGTGGTCGATGCTCCCGAGCTCCGTCATCCCGTAGTACTCGTCCACCGTTCCGCCGAGGACCAGCACCTGGCCTTCGGTGACCACCCGGCCCGGGTCATAGACGAACAGCCCGTGCCAGGGACCGTACTCCATCAGGTCGCCGAGCACGTAGCGCACCGGGTTGCCGGCCGCCGAAGGGTAGGCTTGGGAATCCGCGATGACGACGCCGAGCACATACACGTGCTCCCCCAGGTGCCGCGAGGGCCAGGTGCCCGAGGGGTCCGAGGGGGCCTGTACCTCCGAGATCGGCATCGGCAGATCGGTGACCCAGTGTGCCTCGTTGTTGCCCGACCAGGAATCGTTCGTCGCGCGGACGGACACATGGTTGCGTATCGTCCAGGTCATCGGGTCACTGCTCACCAGGCCGTAGACCACGAAGGAGCCGGTCTGCGTCACGGTGCCAAGCGCCCACACAAGGATGCCCGGTGCGGGCTGCGTCGGTGCGATGGGCGCGGTATCGCTCACATAGGCGACAGCGGCCGGCAGCACATCCGTGATCACGACCCCCTGGGCAGGCTCCCCGAGGACATGGTAGGTCAACGTGTAGGAGATCGGCCGGCCCATCAGGCAAAAGTCCGGTCCCGTCTTGGCGATCCCGACATCCGAGCCGACCACCAGGCTGGCGAACGTGTCGTGGTTGTTCTGCAGATCCGTATCGCCAGGACAGTACAGGGAGACCGTGTTGGTGAGCTGCGCGCCCGGGGACGTGTCCGCGCCGACCTGGCCGATCAGGGTGATCACGTTCTGCTGCAGCCCGTACAGCCGGTCCATCTGGAACACGACCGGGGAAACAGAACCGGTCCAGGTCACCGGGAGCAAGCTCGTGAAGGTGACAAACGCGACCTCCGGCGGCAGGGTATCCGTGATCACGAGCCGCTCGCCGCGACGCGGCGTCTGCATGGCCACAGCCAGCGTGTAGGTGATCCACTGACCGGGGTAGACGGTGGCCGGCCCCCCCTTGGTGACCGCCGCATCCACGGGGTACGGCGCGCAGTTGCTGCTGCCCAGCGTCGCCGGCAGGTCGTACCAGGTCCTCCCGCCGTCGGAGCTCGCCCAGTTGTAGCCGTCGTGGGGGCCTTCGCCGTCGCAGATGCGCTGGAAGGTGCCGTTTTCGTATTCGCTGTACCAACCAATCTGATCCACGCGTGTGCGATCAGGGAGGAACAGGTAGCCCACATCGGCCGAGG
>JBMFPK010000286.1:0-3406 GCA_049969155.1 Chloroflexia bacterium
CGGCGGGTCTACCTTCCACTCTACCATCCGGCCTATATCCTGCGTAACCTGAGCGTGCTGCCGCAGGCGGAGGCCGACTTTCAGAAGATCCCGAAGCTGCTGGCGCGGCTGAAGGCGGTGCTTGCCGAGGAGGAAGCGGGGAACGACCTGCTGCCCGAGGAACCGAAGCAGCTGCGCCTGTTCTGAGGGACAGGAAGGCGATATGGAGACAAGGAGCTATCGGCTGGGTCGGGCAGGCCGCCGGATGGGGTACTTGCTGCTCGCGGGTGCGGTCCTGATCTGGGGTTTTGCCCTCTGGACACTGAAAAACACGCTGCAGATCAGTCTGCGCCCGGGGAACCTGGGCCCCAGCCTGCAGAACCTGGGGAGGCGCCTCGTGGGTGCGGCAGGAGCGACCCCCCTGACGCCCGAGGAGGCCGTCCCGGCGGTGGTCATGCTCCTGCTCGTCCTCATCGTGCCTTTGCTGATCTGGAACATCCTGGAGGAGCTGAACGCCTCCTTTACCGTCGAGGAGGCGGGGATCACATTCCGCTCGCTCGGGATCGAGCTGCACGTCCCGTGGGAGGAGATCGTCGCCCTGCGGCCGGTGGAGGAAGAGGACGAGGACCGGCTGGACGAACTCGTGCTGCGGGAAGCCCGCCTGTCCTCCATCCGCAACCCGCTTGTGCGTTTCCTGCACCGTCAGGCCTACGGGGGGCGGTGTCTGCCGCTCTACGGGGGGTTGGAAAACCGGGAGGCATTGCTGGCCCAGATCCGTGCCCGCCTGGCTCCCGAGGCGCCCGTCGCTGCGGAAGGAGGCCAGGTTTCAGGGGCCGCTTGAGGCAAAGGATGACGCAACCGGTACGGGTGATTCCCCTCGGCGGGGTTGCCGAGGTGGGACGGAACATGTGGCTCTTCGAATACGGCGATGACATCCTGGTCGTCGATGCCGGACTGATGTTCCCGGCAAGCGATATGCTCGGGGTAGACCTCGTTCTGCCGGACATCTCCTACCTGCGGGAGCGGAAGGAGCGCATTCGGGCGCTCCTGATCACCCACGGGCATGAGGACCACATCGGAGCCCTTCCCTACCTGATCTCCGACCTAGGGACCCCGCCCATCTACGCGACGCGGCTGACCCAGGGGCTGATCTCGGTCAAGCTGCGCGAGGCGGGGATCCATCGCCTGTCCGAGGTGCGGGAGGTGCGTGCGGGCGACGAGGTGCAGATCGGCCCGTTTCACATCGAATTCTACCAGGTGGCCCACAGCATCCCGGACGGGGTCGGGCTGGTGATCGGCACCCCGGCAGGCCTCGTGGTGCACTCGGGCGACTTTAAACTGGACTATACCCCGGTAGACGGCCGGCCCACGGACACGGCCAAGATGGCGGAGCTGGGGAAGCGGGATGTGCTGGCGTTCCTGTGCGACTGCGTGCGCGTGGAATCGCCGGGCTACACGCCGCCGGAGCGCGCGGTCGGGGAGACGCTAGACGCGATCTTTGGCCAGGCCGAGGGACGGATCATCATCGCGACCTTTGCCTCGAACATCTCCCGCATCCAGCAGGTGTTCGACACAGCCTACCGCCACTACCGGAAGGTCGCCGTCGTCGGGCGCAGCCTGGAAGCCAACGTGCGCATGGCGCAGGAACTCGGCTACCTGGAGACGCCCGAGGATACCCTGGTACGCCTTCCGGACCTCCTTCGCCTCCCGCCCTCGGAAGCGGTCATCCTGTGCACCGGGAGCCAGGGCGAGCCGATGTCGGTGCTGAGCCGGATCGCGAACCAAGACCATCCGCAGTTCCAGATCCGGGCCGGGGACACGGTGATCTTTTCCGCCAGCCCGATCCCCGGAAACGAGGAATCGATCCACCGCGTGATCAACAGCCTTTTCCAGCAAGGCGCGGAGGTGATCTACAGCGCGCTCGCGCGGGTGCACGTCTCGGGACATGCCAGCCAGGAGGAGCTGAAGCTGGTGCTGAGCCTCGTGCGGCCGCGCTATGTCGTCCCAATCCACGGGGATTACCGCCACATGGCGTTGCTTCGGAAACTGGCCCGCTCCCTGGGCTTTCGCGATGAGCAGGTTCTGATGCCCGAGAACGGCTCCATCCTGGAGTTCCGCGACGGGGAAGGTCGCATCAGCGGCAAGATCGCGTCCGGCAATATCTTTGTCGACGGCCTGATGGTCGGCGAGACCGGGCATGTGGTCGTCCGGGACCGGCAGGTGCTTGCCCGCGACGGGATCCTGATGGTGGTGGTGGCTGTGGATCGGCGCACAGGGCGGGTGGTTGCCGGTCCCGACGTCGTGTCCCGGGGCTTTGCTGTGGGGCGCGAGGCGGAGGAGGTGCTGGAAGAGGCCCGTGAGGTGATCCTTCAGGCCTTCGACCACGGGGGCGAAGTGCCCTCTGACTGGTCGTTTGCCAACCGGAAGATCAAGGACAGCCTGGCCAAGTTCCTCTACCGCAGGACGCGCCGGCGCCCGATGATCCTGCCGCTGGTGATGGAAGTGTAAGGTTCCATGGGCAAGCGACGCACGATTCGCAAACATACCGGCCGCGGGCAGAAGGGACGCACCGCGAGCCGCCGCCGAACGATGCCCAGGGCACGGCGGGCGGAAGGACTGAAGCTGGAACCCCGACTGCAGCGGGAGCTGATCGGGCTCGCATTCTTGGCACTCGCCGTCGTCGCGCTCATCAGCTTCGTGTCCGGCGCCCCAGCGCCGGGCGCTTCCCCCTGGCGGGGGATCGTGCGCTACTGGTTCGGCTGGGGCGGGTTTCTCGTGCCGCTGGGGTTGGGCGCGCTAGGGGTGCTGATCCTTCGCGGGGAGATCCGCAACGAGCCCTGGCTAGATTGGAACGACATCCTGGGCGGAGCGCTTCTGTTCCTGGCCGTCCTGGGGCTGCTTGGGCTGCCTTCGGCGCGTGAAGTGGTACTCGCCCCGGGGAGCGGCGGAGGCATCCTCGGGCATGCCGTGGCCTCGCTGCTGGTCGTGCGTCTGCAGCTGCGCGCCCTGGGGAGCCTGCTCCTGTTGCTCCTGGTCGCGCTGGTGGGCAGTATGCTAGCCTTTGACGTCCGGGTGCGGCACCTGGTGGCTGGCTTCCGGGCCGTGGGGAAGGGCATCGCCTGGCTTGCCGGACGCTTCCGGCGCCGTCCGTCCCCGATCATCCGCGTTTCCCCCGAGGTTCCCGTCCGCCCGGCGCGCAGGCAACCGGAGCCCGAAGAAGAGGAGGAAGAGGAAGAAGCGGAGGAGGAGCCTCCCCTTCCACGGATCATTGGCCGGACCGAGCCGCGGGGCGGTGCCATCACCATGGCCGCGCGGCCGTCCGGCGAGTGGCGTTTCCCTCCTCTCGACCTGCTCGAGGTGGCCGGCAGTGCCGAGGTGAGCCAGGCCGAGATCCGCCGGCAGGCGCGCATCATCGAGGAGACGCTGG
>JBMFPK010000287.1:0-3401 GCA_049969155.1 Chloroflexia bacterium
GGCACAGGTCGTCGCTACTCTGGAGCGTTATGGGGCGATGGAACACACCATCGTGGTGGCCGCGACCGCTTCCGAACCGGCCCCAATGCTCTACATTGCGCCCTATGCGGGATGCGCGATGGGCGAGGAGTTCATGGAGAACGGCCAGGACGCGCTGATCGTCTACGACGACCTGTCCAAGCACGCCTGGGCCTATCGGCAGGTATCGCTTCTGCTCCGCCGGCCGCCGGGACGCGAGGCTTATCCGGGCGACATCTTCTATCTGCACTCTCGCCTTCTGGAGCGCGCGGCGAAACTGAACCAGGAACACGGCGGCGGTTCGCTCACCGCGCTCCCTATCGTGGAGACGCAGGCGAACGACGTGACGGCCTACATCCCCACGAACGTCATCTCGATCACGGACGGCCAGATCTACCTCGAGCCCGACCTTTTCTACGCAGGCATCCGGCCGGCGCTCAACGTCGGCATCTCGGTTTCCCGGGTGGGCGGAGCGGCTCAGACCAAGGCCATGAAGAAGGTTGCGGGGAAACTGAAGCTGGACATGGCCCAGTTCCGCGAGCTGCAGGCCTTTGTCCAGTTCGGGACCGAGCTCGACGAGGCGACCCAGGCACAGATCAACCGGGGCCTGCGCATCACCGAGGTGCTCAAGCAGCCGCAATACGAACCGGTGCCGCTCGAGGATCAGGTGATGATCCTGTTCGCGGTGACGAACGGCTACCTGGACAACGTGCCCATTCCCGAAGTCAAGGCCTTCCAGAACAGCTTCCTGCGCTGGGTGCACGAAGCGCATCCGGAGATCGGAGGTGCCATCGCCGAGACGAAGGATTTCACCGAGGAGACGGAGCAGGCGCTGCGCAGGGCGCTCGAGGAGTTCAAGGCGAGCGATTCCCGGAAGCCGTGGTACGAGCCGATCCCGGGCCGGGCGGTGTAGGGGCGAACAGCGGTGTCTACCATCCGAGAGATCCGTCGGCGCATTCGCAGCATCCGGAACATGGCCCAGATCACCAAGGCCATGGAAGCTGTCTCCGCCTCCAAGATGCGCCGTGCGATGGCCAACATGCTCGCCTCCCGCGACTATTCCCAGCGGATGTGGGAGGTGATTAACGACCTGGTCGACCGCTATACGCCGCCGAACGGCAACCCCCTGCATCCGCTGCTGGAGGTCCGGCAGCCGGTGCGGACGGTCGGGCTGGTGTTGGTGACCGCGGATCGAGGGCTATGCGGTTCCTACAACGTCGAGATCCTGCGCGAGGCGGTGCGCTTCCTGCGGGAGCAGCAGGAGCGCGGCCTCCGGGTGTGTCTCCTCACCGTGGGGCGGCGTGGCCGGGATTATATGCTTCGCCTCGGGGCGGATATCTGTGCGGAGCTGACACGCTTGAGCGATCGCCCCACGCTGCTGGATACGGTGCCTATCTCGCGCAGCGTGATCCAGGGCTACGAAGCGGGCGACATGGACGCTGTGTATCTCGCGTACACCGAGTTCATCAACGTCTTGAGCCGCCGCCCGCGGATACGCCCTCTGCTGCCGCTCACCTCTTTTTCGGAACGGGTGGAGCGCGGGAGAATCGACTATATCTACGAACCGGATCCGCATAGCGTCCTTTCCCAGCTGCTTCCACGGTTCGTGGAGGTCGAGATCTATCAGGCGATCCTGGAGTCGCTGGCCAGCGAGCACAGCGCGCGTATGGTCAGCATGCGCAACGCCACGGATAACGCGAACGAACTGCTCAAGGAGATGACCCTCTCCTACAACAAGGCGCGCCAGGCCGCGATCACGAAGGAGATCACGGAACTTACCGGTGGAGCGGCGGCGCTGGAAAAGAGCACTTGAGGAGGCTGGCCTATGGCCGTCGGGCGTGTCGTGCAGGTGATCGGGGTTGTGGTCGATATTGAATTTCCCCCGGACGAGCTGCCGGAGATCTATAACGCGGTGCGGATCGACATGGGCAACGGCCGCGAGTTGATCGCCGAGGTGGAGCAGCACCTGGGCGACGACCGGGTACGGTGTGTCGCTATGGGTGCGACGGACGGGCTTCGCCGGGGCACCCCCGCGATCGACACGGGCCGGCCGATCGCTGTGCCCGTAGGGGAGGCTACGCTGGGCCGCCTGTTCGATGTGCTGGGCAACCCGATCGACGAGAAGCCCCCCGTGGAGACGGCGGAGCGCTGGCCGATCCACCGGCCGGCCCCCTCGTTCGAGGACCAGGTCGCCCGTACGGAGATCTTCGAGACCGGCCTCAAGGTGATTGACCTGGTCGCTCCGTTCACCAAGGGTGGCAAGACCGGCGTGTTCGGCGGGGCCGGGGTGGGCAAGACGGTGATCATCCAGGAGATGATCTACAACAACGCCGAGAAGCACAAAGGAGTGTCCGTCTTTGCTGGCGTCGGCGAGCGCAGCCGCGAGGGGAACGACCTCTTGCGGGAGATGATCCAGTCCGGTGTCATCTCCAAGACGGTCATGGTCTTCGGGCAGATGAACGAACCACCGGGGGTGCGTCTCCGCGTCGGCCTCACGGGGCTCACGATGGCCGAATACTTCCGCGACCGCGGGATGGATGTGCTCCTTTTCATCGACAATATCTACCGCTTCGTGATGGCCGGTATGGAGGTCTCCGCCCTCCTGGGCCGGATGCCCAGCGCCGTCGGCTATCAGCCGACCTTGGCAACCGAGATGGGCGAACTTCAGGAGCGGATCGCCTCGACCAAGCGGGGCTCGATCACCTCCGTACAGGCGGTCTACGTCCCGGCTGACGACTATACCGACCCAGCTCCGGCGACCACCTTTGCTCACCTGGATGCGACGATCGCTCTGGAACGCTCGATTGCCGAGATGGGTCTCTACCCTGCGGTGGACCCCCTTGCCTCCACTTCCCGCATCCTCGACCCGCGTATCGTCGGCGAGGAGCACTACCGGGTCGCCCGCGAGGTACAGCGTGTGCTCCAGCGCTACAAGGACCTCCAGGACATCATCGCCATCTTGGGCATCGACGAACTTTCGGATGAGGACAAGCTGCTTGTGGCACGGGCGCGCAAGATCCAGCGCTTCCTCTCCCAGCCCATGCATGTTGCCGAGCAGTTCACCGGGCGCAAAGGGGTGTACGTGCCGCGCGAGGAAACGGTGCGCGGCTTCCGGCTGATCCTCGAGGGCGCGGGAGACGACATCCCTGAGCATCTTTTCTACATGGCTGGGACGATCGACGAGGTGTTCCAGCGGGCCGGCAAGCGGGCCGCCTGAGAGGCCGGCAATGGCCAAGTTGCATCTGACGATCGTGACCGCGGAGCGTACCGTCCTCAGCGAGGAGGACGTTGACCTCGTGAGCGCACCGGGTGCCAAGGGACGCTTGGGCATCCTACCGTCCCACACGCCGCTGCTCACCACCCTTGTGCCCGGGGACCTGTAT
>JBMFPK010000288.1:0-3370 GCA_049969155.1 Chloroflexia bacterium
GCCACTTCCGACGCCTTCAATAGCAAGGGGTACCATCCACCCGTGATCGTCCGCCCGGAGGCGTGTGTGCGCTGCGGGCTGTGCGAGATCATCTGCCCGGAGTTCGCCGTTTACGTGCTGCGCGATGAGGAGCGCCCAGCGCAGATCCGCTTGGGCGCAACGTCGCGCGCATCCTGAGCCGGCCCCCCTCTTTGCCTCAGCCGTGCCGAAGCCGGCCTTGCAGAAAGGGGGTGGTTGCCCTCGCCGTCCGGTGCGATGCATGCACGGGCCACCGACGCCGGTAGGGCATGCCCCGATGCTTCGGCCGGCCGCAATTCCCCTTCTTTCCTTGTCCAGGCGGCGGTGACCCTCGGCACGAGAGGAGGAGCTGCATGGTCGAGAAGGTCGCGATCGTTGGGGTAGGGTGGTACGGTTACCGTCCCATTTCCCCGGAACTCTCCTACAAGGAGATGATGTACGAGGCGGCAGTGCGCGCTTACACGGACGCCGGCATCGATCCGCGCACCGACGTGGATAGCTTTGTGACTGTCGCCGAAGATTTTTGGGAAGGCACAAGCATTTTCGACGAATATGTGCCGGACCAGCTGGGCGCAGTCCTGCGCCCGAACGTGACCATCCCTGGAGAAGGCTTGCACGGTCTGATCACGGCCTATATGCAGCTGCGCACCGGCGCCTTCGACGTGGTGGTGGTCGAAGGGCACTCGAAGGCCTCCAACATCCTGCATCCTGCGCACATCGTGGCGTACGCGATGGACCCTGTGTACAACCGCCCGCTCAGGGCCCATCCCTTCTTCGTCGCCGGCCTGGAGATGCAGCGCTACCTGTACGAGAGCGGCACGACCCATGAGCAATGCGCTCAGGTCGTCGTGAAGAACAAGGCCAACGCGCTCCTCAACCCGCTTGCGGCACACCCGGCTACCCTCGCTTTGGAGGACGTCCTGGGCTCCGAACCGGTCGCCGAGCCGGTCACGCGCCTGGAGATCGCTCCTCCCGCCGACGGTTGCATCGTGATGGTGCTCGCCTCCGAGGATGCTGCGCGTTCCCTCACGGATCGCCCGGTCTGGATCCTCGGCGTTGGCTGGGCGAACGGCTCCTACAGCCTCGAGCACCGCGACTGGAGCGACCTGGACTATGTACGACAGGCGGCCCAGATGGCCTACGGCACGGCGGACATCCGCTACCCGCGGGGGGTGCTCGACCTGGTGGAGGTGGACGACACGTTCGCCTACAAGGAACTGCAGCATCTGGAAGCCTTGGGCCTCTGCGCTTCCGGAGAGGCGGGTCGGCTTACCGAGGACGGGGCGACCTCGCTGGAAGGGGAACTTCCGGTGAACCCTTCGGGCGGCAGTCTGGGGTGTGGCCACCTGCTCGATGCTTCCGGCTTGGCACGGGTGCTTGAGCTCGTGTTCCAGCTGCGCGGCGAGGCCGGACCCCGCCAGCTGCCGGATGTGCACGTCGGCGCGGCCCTCTCGTGGCGCGGAATCCCCACCACAAGCGCCGCCGTGGTCATCCTCGGGAACGAAGGGTGAAAGGAGGGAAACGATGAGGATGCGTCGCGTCGCGGTCGTCGGTGCGGGGATGACCAGGTTCGTCCGGCGCGCGCTGGAGACCCCGGACGAGCTTTCGTGGCAGGCCAGCAAGATGGCGCTCGATTCCTGCGGCCTCACGCTGGACGACATCGGTGCCGTTGCCTTCGGCACAGCTCCGGATGCGTTCGACGGTGTGCACATGAACGGCGAGTATTGCGCTCCGGGCTGTGGGGCCTTCGGGAAACCGTTCATCCGATGTTACGTGGGCGGCGGCACGGGTGTCATGGCGGTGATCCACGGATGGTACCACGTGGCCAGCGGACTGTTCGACACCTGCCTGGTGGTCTGCGAGGAAAAGATGTCCTCGTGTCAGCCCCACCCCCAGGGCGCCTTCCTGACGATCTTCGACCATACCCTCGAGCGCCCTCTGGGGCCGAACCTGCTCTGGATCTTTGCGATGGAGATGAACGCCTATATGACCCGGTACGGGCTGAACAAGCGGGACATCGCCCTGGTGACAGTCAAGAACCGTGCCAACGCGAAAGACCACCCCTGTGCGCTCCTCGGCGAGGAGATCACCGTAGAGGACGTGCTGAACTCCGAGGTGATGGCTTGGCCGGTGCAGCGACTGGACGTCAGCCCCATTTCCGATGGGGCCGTGGCGATCGTGCTAGCCGCCGAACACGTTGCACACCGCGTGACGGACAAACCAGTATGGATCGAGGGGGTCGGCTGGAGCCTGGAAACGGCCTACTGGACGAACCGGGACCTTTCCTATCCGCTTCAGGTGGAACAGGCCGCCCGGATGGCGTACCGGATGGCCGGGATCACAGAACCGCGGAAGCAGATTCATATCGTGGAACCGTACGACCCGTTCGACTACAAGGAACTGCACCACCTCGAAGGGCTGCTGCTTGCGGACAAAGGGAAGGCTCCGGAAATGACCGCCCTCGGCATCACCCGTCGAGACGGGGACCTGCCGGTGTGCCCTTCGGGAGGGCTGCTGGGGGTGGGGAACCCCATCGCGGCCGCGGGCCTGATGAAGGTTGCCGAGATCTTCTGGCAGCTCCGCGGGGAGGCCGGTGCGCGCCAGGTGCCCGGGAATCCGAAGCGCGGGCTGGCCCAGGCCTGGGGCGACCTTATGCAGGTCGGCACCGTAGTGATCCTCGGTGTGGCCTGAAGGAGGGAGAAATGAGCGAGCAGATTCGGTCCTATCCCGGCACCCCCCTCAAGGAACGCGACTTTGCCGAGAGGAGGGTACTCTGTCAGTGGTGGGTACCGCGCGCCGAGTACGCATGGGACGCCGGAGTGGCCATCGGACGCTTCCTGCGCGAGTTGCGAAACGGGCGTCTCGTCGCACGCCGATGCTCGCAGTGCCGGCGCGTCCTCGTTCCGCCGCGTATGGTGTGCGAACACTGTTTCTGCCCGACGGGCGAGTGGGTCTTTCTGCCGGGCACGGGTGCGGTAAAGACCTTCTCGATCTGCTATGTGACCTGGGACATGCAACCCCTGGAGCAACCGATCATCCCGGCGGTCGTCGCGCTGGACGGCGCCGCTCCGGGTGGGGGCATCATGCACCTCCTGGGCGAGGTGCAGCCGGATGCGGTTCACGTCGGCCTGCGTGTGGAGCCGGTGTTCCGGCCGGCGGAAGAGCGCACCGGCGCGATCACCGACATCCGCTATTTTCGCCCCATTCGGGAGGTGGGACCGTGAGCCTCACCGAACGGCTTCAAGCGTTCCATCAGGCCATCGCCTGGCGGGGGGAAATTCCCCTCCAGAGCCGGTACACGATGGGGATCGCGGGCGAGCGGTTCTTCCGGGAGATCCAGGAGCACGCCCGC
>JBMFPK010000289.1:0-3355 GCA_049969155.1 Chloroflexia bacterium
GAGGTGGCCAGGTAGTGGTCGGAAAGGACGATCACCGGCGTCTGATACCGTTCGGCGAGGTTGAAGGCCCGCCATCCGGCTTCGAACGCTTGCTCGATCGTACCCGGGGCAAGCACCAGCCTTGGGAATTCGCCCTGAGACGCGTGGAGGACGAAAGCCAGGTCCCCCTGCTCGGTGCGCGTGGCCATGCCGGTGGAAGGTCCGGGCCGCTGGGCTTCGTAAAAGACCACCGGGGTCTCGGTCATCCCGGCGAGACCCAGCGCTTCCACCATCAGCGAGAAGCCGCCTCCGGAGGTCGGCACGAGAGCGCGCGCACCCGCGTGCGCGGCACCGATGGCGGCGCAGGCTGCCGCGATCTCGTCTTCCACCTGCATGACGGCCAGGCCGTAGCGGGACGCATGCGCGGCGAGCCACTCCAGCACCGGGCTTCCGGGGGTCATCGGGTATCCGGCGACGAAGCGGCACCCACCCAGCAGAGCTCCCAGAGCGAAGGCCTGGTTCCCGTTCAAGACCAGCCGAGGCGATGCGGCGTGCGTTTGGACCTTCCACGGGAATGCCGCAGCATACTGCTGGCGCGTCCACTCGTAGGTGGCGCGGGCGACCTGCAGGTTCCCCTCCACCACGGCTTCCCCCTTGCGCCGGAAATTCTGCACGATCACCCCTTCCATCGGCTGGAGGTCGAAACCGATGACCGCTGCCGCAGCGGCCAGGGCTGCGGTATTCGCCATCAGTTCGTTTCCGCCCACTTCCCGCGCGATCCGTGTGAGGGGCACCGGAAAGAGGCGAATCGTGTCCTGGGGCGGCGCCGCTACCTGCGCCGCAAGCGCCTCGTCGTACAGTACGGCGCCACCCGGGGCTGTCTGCGGGGCATAACGGCGGAACGTATCCTCATTCAGCGCCAGAAGAAGGTGGAAGGGCTCGCTATGGGAGAAGAGGGGCCGGTCGGAGATGCGGATCTGGGCATAGTTGAACCCGCCGCGGATCCGGGAGTGGTAGTCGAATTCGGCAAAGACGTGGAGGCCGCCGCGAACCAGGGCCAAGGCAAAGCCTGCGCCGCTCGATTCGACGCCCTGGCCCGCTTCCCCAGCGATACGGATGGAGATATCTGTCCCAGCCACGGGTCACCTACCTTCCTCTGATCACCTTGCGCAAGATAGCAGGCCAGCCGAGCGGTCGCTGTAATCCAGACAACGCAATGTTGCGCCAGATGGGGACCCGGCCGCACCCGATCACAGTTCCAAAAGCAACGCTTCGGCCTCTTCCCGTCGCATCCGTGTGCGTTCGCCGACCATCGTCTCGACCTTCCGGCCGAGCGAACGGTTGCCGATCACGATCGCCCCTACCAGGGTGCCGTGGTACAGGACGACCTTGATGTACCGCCGACCGTCCGGGGAGATGGCGCGCACCTGCTGATAGCCCTTTTCCTCGGGATTCACGGTGCCCACCGAGAGGACGTCGATCCCGGTGACCTTGAGCGTGTTCGTCGGGGGGAGCTCCTTGTACTGTTCCGGATTACCGGCCATGTTGGCTGCTGCCACCGTCGCCTGGGCTATAGCCACGGGGATGATTCCCCAGGACCGACCCTGGAAAGAGGCGACGTCGCCTGCAGCGTAGATGTCGGGGGCCGAGGTAGCCATCGAGGCATCGACGATGACGCCGCGATCCACCGCCAGGCCGGCGGCCGCAGCCAGGTTCACGTTGCAGCGTACGCCGGTGGCGATCAACACGAGCTGCGCGGGGAACTCGCGGCCGTCCTTCAGCCGGACGGCTTTGACCTCGTCGTTTCCCAGGATGGCCTGGGTATCTGCCTGGAGGGCGACGTGGATCCCCATCGCTTCGATCTGTCTCTGCAGTAGAGCCGCTCCCTCCGCATCGAGCTGGCGGGGAAGGAGGTGGCCGAAGTACTCCAGCACTGTCACCTCGAGTCCCAGGCGGCTGAGCGCGCGCGCAGCTTCCAGGCCCAGGAGCCCGCCCCCGATCACCGCGGCCTGCTGGGAGCGAGCCGCATGTTCCCGGATGGCCAGGGCATCGTCCAGGGTGCGCAGCGAAAAGACCCCGCGTTTTCCGGCGCCTTCGAGGGGAGGGATGAACGAGAAGCTGCCTGTGGCCAGGAGCAGCCGGTCGTATGGTACCGCCTCGCCGTTGTCCAGGATCACGCGCTTCTGCCCCGGTTCCAGGCGGGCCACACCGGTGCCGGTGTGCACCTGGATCCCCCGCTGTTCGTACCAGGAGGGCGGGTGCGCGTAGAGTTGCTCCTGGGGGATCTCTCCGGCGAGAAAGAAGGGAAGGCGAGGGCGGTAATAGTAGGGGTAGAGTTCCGCACCGTAGATGAGGATTTCCCCTGCACCGCGGCGGGCCAGTTCGAGCGCGGCGGTCACTCCGGCAATCCCGTTGCCCACGATGATGTGGCGCATCCATCGCCTCCTTTCAGGCGCGCATCCGCTTGCCCCCCCACGCTTACCGGGAGACCTGGGGGCGCAGCGAGCGATAGTAGAGATACTCCTGTCGCACGAACAGGTATCCGGCCACCATGCCGATGACCAGGGCTGCCATGAGCGGCCAGTGGTGTTCGATGGAGATCAGTTTCGCCGGTCGTAAGGGGCGGAGGGCTTCCGGGTGCAGATCGACGAACTCCAGTCCGGCCCAGAAGAGGAGGTGGAGGCCGAAAGGGACCGCCGGAAGGAACAGGGGAGGGACCCACGCGCGGAGCGGTTGGCCGCGGTAGAGCACGAGGTATGCACCCATGAGGCCGGCGACGATCGCTGCCTGCCCGTAGATCCAGCGTTCCCCGCCTGCCGGGAGCCATCGCTGGAACAACCGGACGGCTGCCGCCCCGCTCAAGCCTAGCAACGCGTAGAGGCCCAGGAAACGCCCGGAACCGCAGACGTCCTCGACCTTGCGTCCGAGCACCCACAGGTAGAGGAGATTCACGACCGGTTCCAGCCAGACGCCGGCACCGCCCTGAAGCAGCGGATAGGTGATCGAGATCAGTAACAGGCGCTGCGGGGGCTCCGCAGCAAGGCGGTCCAGGTGGAGCGCGTACACCTCCGCCAGGGCCCTCCAGCTGCCGGGATCGAGGGTGTGTTCCACGATCAGGCCCACGGCGAGGAGGATGACGAGCGTGTAGGTCGCCCAGGGGGAGCCGAAGCGACTGCGGGTGTCACCGATCGGGATCATCGATCCCTCCTCTACCAGAAGAGCACGAGCGTTCCGGCCAAAAGGAGCAACAGGACGCCCAGGATGCCGGCCATCCAGCGATACAGGTCAAGTTCGGAAAGTTCGGTACGCACGCGAAGCCTCTCCTGCGCCCGTCGCAGTGTGGCTTCCACACGCTCCTCGGTACCGGCCCTGCGGG
>JBMFPK010000290.1:0-3355 GCA_049969155.1 Chloroflexia bacterium
ATGTCGCTCGAGCACCTCCCGAGGGTCGTGGGACGTGAGATCCGCCTCGAAGAGCGTCTGAAGCAGGACCGTGCGCGCCTGATGCCGCAGATGTGCCACGCCGACTACCTCGCGACGTCCACGATGTAAATGTTCACCGCGTGCACATCCAGGCCCAGCATGCGCTCGATCGCTTCGGCCGCCGCGCGCTGGACCGCTTTCCCCACCTGCATCCAGTTCGCATTTCGCTCGACGGTCAGATAGATGCTGGAGTGCACGCCGTCATCCTCCATACGGATGCGGACCGCCCGGCCAAACTCTTCCGGGGAGCGGAGGCGCCGGTTCCCGGGAGTATGCGCGTTCAGCCAGGCGACACCCGGGACGGACGCGGCCGCGAGCGCGATGATAGCCGCAACCACGTGAGGCGAGACACGGATCGTACCCAGCCGCTCTTCCATCGGTACACCCCCACTCTGTCCCGCGCAGTATACCCGCAAGCCGAACGGGTGTCAAATGCCGTCGCCGTGCGACCCGCCCGCTCTCGGATCATTCAAGCCGCAGCGTCACCCGCCCGAGCGTGATCCGATCCCCGGGAGCAACGGGAACGGGCCGGGCGATCCGTGCGCCGTTCACAAAGGTCCCGTTGGTGCTGCCGAGGTCTTCCAGCCACCAGTGGTTGTCGCGCCAGGTGAGGAGGGCGTGGTTTGCGGACAGGAACTCATCATCCAGCGAGACCGTGTTGTCCAGCCCGCGCCCGATCGAGGAGATGGCCGCAAGCGGAAAGCGGGTCCCGGCCTCGAGACCAGTCGGGCCCGGATCGATCAGCACGAGGTGACCCAGAGCGCTCCAGCTCAGCCGTTGGGGCTTTCGCGCTGCACGGCGGAGCTCCACGACCAAGATGAACGCGACCAGCGCCACAAAGAGATACAGGAGTCCGGCAATCCCGAGGCGAAGGAGGAGGAGCTGTCCCTCCGCAGAAAGATGGCCCACTTTACTCCTCCTCATAGGAGAGCTCGGTCTGCCCCAGGGTCAAGCGGTCCCCGGGGCGAAGGACGCACTCCTGCACGGGCTGGCCGTTGAGAAAGGTGCCGTGGGTGCTTCCCAGATCCTCCACAGCGAACTGGCCGTACCGCAGGACGATACGCGCATGGTGTCGGGACACGAAAGGATCGTCCAAGATGATGTCGCAATCCCGCGCACGCCCCAGGAGCACCTGCGGGCGATCCAGCGGCACCCGACAGGCACGTCCCTCGCGATCCAGGTACCGGAGGGAGGCCGCAGGAATGGACAGCGCGGGGTGGGAAGCTCCCATCGCAGGTGTCCACTCGAGCTCCGCCGTGTCCTCTTCGATCTCCTCCGGGCTTGCCAGCTCCGCTTGAACGCGGAGCCGTCCCCGGCGAATCCCTGGTTGAGCCTGGATGGTGACCCGCGGACGCGCCAGCAGGCTAAAGCCGCTTTCCCTCGCGCGCTCGACGATGAAGCGGGCCAGCTCGCGCTCCAGGGCCGCCCTTACAGGCGCCAGGTCGGCCCAATCGTCGGGATGCACCAACACGGTGTACCGGTTGGGGACGAGGATCACCCCCACACCTACGCGCTGCTGGGATTCCATAGCCCGCTCCAGCCGTTTGGCCATCTCGGCCGGCTGCAGGGGACTGCGCAGGAGGTGGGCCAGAGAGCCTTCCAGGAGCTCCTCTACAAACTCCTCAAAGCGCGCCAGGGCACTCAATCCTTCTCCTCCACCGGGGCGCCCGCACCGCCCAGGCGCGGGGGGGAAAGGTAGATCGGCTGCAACGAGACCAGGTCGTCCCCTTCCGGCTCTTCTTGCAGGCGTCGCCAGGCCATTTCCGCCAGGTAGCCGGCACGGCGCGCGGACAGGGCGGCGGAAGCGAGCAGTGCGCGCCGCCCAAGCCGTTCCTGGAGGGTTGCCGCCATCTGCCGGTCGATCTCGCCGCAAAAGACCGTGGTACGATCGGTTTCCTGAATGAGCGCTTCCAGGGTCAGGTTGCGGAAATCGCTGATGCGCTGCCAGCGGCCGTAGCGGGTCTGGAAATGGGTACAGACCAGGCGGTTGCGGCCGAGCTTCAGGATCGCACAGACCGGAAGCACCAGTGAGGAAAACGGATAGGCCGCGATGTCCGGGGTGGGAAAGCCGACAATCGGGATCGCCAGGGCGCTTGCGAGTCCCTTCCCGAAGCTCAGCGCGACCCGCAGGCCGTTGAACGACCCGGGCCCCAACGCGACCGCGATCCCCCGGATCTGCGTCGGGCGACCCCCGGCAAGCTGCAGCAGATGCTCGACGGCCGGGAGGAGCTGCTGCGTCGCCGAGGTCCCGGTCTCCCAGGTCGTCTCGGCACGCAGCGACTCCCCGTCGAACAGAGCGGCGCTGGCGAATGCGGTGGAAGTATCCAGTGCCAGGATCATCGCCGGCCCTTCCTAGCCCCGAAAGGCGCTGCGCTTGAAGGCCTCTGCAAGTGCGCGGTAGCGCTGTCCACAGGGCTGCATGCGCACGACCCGCTTGGTCTCGCTCAGATAGGCCAGGGAAACGAGGAGGTGTTCCTTCGGCATCGCCTCCGGCAGCCGATCCGCCCATTCCACGGCGCAGACCCCGGCACCGTAGAAGAGATCGTCCAGGCCCAAGCGCCAGGCTTCCTCCAAGCTCTGCACGCGGTACAGGTCGATATGGTAGAAGGGCATCCCGCCACGCTCCGCGTCCGCGCGGTACTCCCAGACGAGGGTAAAGCTAGGGCTGGTAATGGGTCCCTGGACGCCCAACCCCTCGGCAATGCCCTGGATGAAGGTCGTCTTGCCCGAGCCGAACTCGCCGACGAACAGGAGGACATCCCCGGGCTCGAGCAGGCGACCCAGGCGCACACCGAGCCGGCGGGTCTGCTCCGCGCTGTGGCTGACAAAGTCGAGCCAGTAGTCCTCTCTGTCCGGAGATGCCACGACAACGCTCCACGCGATCTGGCATCATTCTAGCACAGACCTTGCGCGGGTTCAAGTTCACGGGGTAGGCTAGAGCCGGCTACCATACCGGCAGCCCACCCGCTCCGGGGGACCCTTCCAGCCCGAGAAGCACAACGGGGCTTTCCGTCAAGCGGGTGAGGCCAACTCACCCCCCAGTGCGCGACGTCCCCAGGCGAGGCCGGTCTCGAACGCACGGCGGTTCAGCTCCTCCGTCCCCCGCGGAACCGAGTCCAGGATCGCCCGGAGCATCGCTTCCTCGCTGATCAAGCCGGCCACGGCAGTGAAGAACCCCAGCATGACGATGTTCGCCACCAGGCTGCGCCCGAGTTCTTCCGCCAGGCGCGTCGCCGGTACCGCAAACACCCGGGTGCCCGGTGGGACATCGTCCAGCTGAACCAGGTCCGCATCG
>JBMFPK010000291.1:0-3344 GCA_049969155.1 Chloroflexia bacterium
CGAGAATTTGTTGCACGCGCGGAGAGCATTGTTGCTGGGAAGGCCCTGCTCATCCCGGACCCTCTTGAGCGCGCGCGGTACATCCGTGCTGCGAAAAGCAAGCCATGCCACAATTGGGGTGGAGGTGAAGGGCGAGGCGGTGTTTGAACTGACTTTTGTAGCCATTTTGTAGCCAGCGTCCGGGTATACTGCCGTCGAGAGAGGGACGGCAGTTTGGTTTTCTCGAGCGAGCGCATCCAATGGTGGCCCATGCCGAAATACCTGGAGTATGCATCGTTCCTTGTCCGTCTATCGCGCGAAGCCGGGAAAGGCCCGGAGGATGTCGAGTGGCACGGCGAAGTGGAGCACATCCAGAGCGGCCAGCGCTGGATGTTCCCTACCCTGGAAGACCTGCTGCAGTTTCTGCGCTCCCAGGCGGAGTCGTTGCAGGCATCGGACATACGAGGGTGAAAACAGGCCTGTGGGGGCACAGGCACTTTCACGGATGGGCGGGTAGCGAGCTCAAAAGGAGGTGAAGGATGAAGTTCGTCGCGCTGTGGAGCCTGAAAGAGGGAACGGACCAGGCCAAACTGGGAGAAGTTCTTCGGCGCCGTGCCCGGTGGGTATTTCCCGAGGGGCTCACCCTGATCGCCGAGTACTGGTCCGCTCAGACCAGGCCAGCGGTCGTATCCATCGTCGAAGCAGAGGATGCCGCGGCACTTGTGGCCAACTCGGTGGCCTGGCTGGACGCGATGGAGGTCCAGATCTTCCCGATCGTGACCTGGGAGGAGGGGCTGCAGACGCTGAGCCGTGGTCCCGCGGCTGGATAGGCGGAAGCGGGCTCCGATGTGAAGGTGCAGATGCACAGAGGAAGGAAACGATGGTGCTCTATATCGTGCAGTGGAATATCCATCCGGACAAGGCGGAAGCCTACCTGAAGTTTACAGAGAACACGATCCGCCGCACCCTGGCCATACCCGGGGTCGTCGAATTTCGCGCCTACCGCCCTGCCGCCGGGGGTTCTCATGCCGCCGTCACCTACGAATTTGCCGATCTGTCCGCGTGGGCGGCCTGGTACTCGACCGAGGAGGCCCAGAATGTGATGGATGAACTCCACACGGTGACCCTGAACGTAACCACCGAGCTCTGGGGCCCCTCGCCGGTGGTGCCCAAGCCGATCCGGCCCGGCGCGTAGGCCGTCGCCGCGCCGATGCGCGAAGCCAGACGGGGGCGGACCCGCGCCCCGGAGTGCGGGCGGAGCATTCCGCCCTTTCCGGTCGCGCGCCGGAGCACCGCCCGGCCGACGCTTCGCACGCAGGCGAGGCCCGGTGAACGAAGGTCGAAAGCAAGGTTGCGCGGGGGCTTCCGGAAAAGGTGGTGAGGCAGACAACTGCGTTTGTCCAGCGGTGGGGACAACCACCAAGTTGCGCGGGGGCTCCCGGAAAAGGTGATGAGGCAGGGGCCGCCGCGCGAGCCAGGGCGGCCGAGAGGCGGGACCGGGCGCGCTGGAGCCCAGGAAGGCACGGGTGGTCGTGCACATCTTGTTGTCGGGCCGGCTGAAGTTGGACGGCTATGGGCGAGGAATGCCGGACAACGGCGATGGTACCTTCCGGCTGGTCTTGCCGGCTGGGGGTACCGTCCTGGACATCGTTCGGTCCATCTCGATCCCTCCGGAGCAAGTGGCGCTGACCATGCGAAACGGCCGGCGATGCGATTTGGGAACCGAGGTCCGATCCGGCGATCGGATCGTCCTCGTGCCGCCCGATGTCGCCGCGCTCTGGCGCGCCCTAGGCAGAATGGATGTGGCCGTGGAGAGCGTGCTCGACTTCTGAAGCCGCAGCAAGCGGCGCGCGGGGTATGCCTTGCCGTACGGCGGGGGGCAAGATGCTCGGCGTACAGGGGGAGCGGTACTGCCGCCAGGCAGCTCTTCCCCAGCTCGGGTGGTCCGGGCAGGAGAAGCTCGTTGCGGCGACCGTCGTGGTGGTCGGCTGTGGGGCACTTGGGACGGTGTCCGCGGGCCTCCTGGCTCGGGCGGGGGTCGGTCGCCTGCGGCTAGTGGACGACGACCGGGTGGAGTTCCCCAACCTGGCCGGCCAGGTACTCTTTGACCAAAGGGATGCCCGCGAGGGCCGCCCGAAAGCGCTGGCTGCAGCAGAGCGGCTGCGAGCGGTGAACCCCACGATCTCCGTGGAGGGGCAGGTCGCTCGGTTGACGACTGCGAATGCGGACCGTCTCCTGGGAGACGCCCACATCGTGGTCGACGGGAGCGACAACGACGCTACCCGCTACCTAATCAACCGGGTCTGCGTGAAAAAAGGCATTCCCTGGGTGTTCGGAGCGGTCGAGCAGAGCTACGGGCTGACGATGAGCATCGTTCCGGGAGAGACCCCTTGCTTTGCCTGTGTGTTCGGCTATCGAGGGCGAAGGGCGAAGGAAGGTCAGGAGAAAGGCGTGCTCTCGGCCGTTTCCCACATCATTGCGGCTCTCCAGGTCAGTCAGGCGGTGCGCTTGCTCCTTGGCGACGGGGAGCATCCGAAAGGACTGTTCTTCGTGGACGCGTGGAGCCTCCTGTTGGAGACACTGGAGGTCCGAAGCCCCCGGAGGGCATGCCGCGTTTGTGGCCAGGAAGAAGCTCCGCAGAACCGAAAGGCATAGCAGGTTGATCCGCGGGTAGGCGAAGGCCCGGCCTTCGCCTACCCGGCCTCTATACCGCCTCCAGGCGCACCGCGCAGACCTTGTACTCGGGAATCTTGGCCACCGGGTCCAGGGCCGCGATGGTAAGCAAGTTCGCGTTGGCCTGTGGGAAATGGAAGGTGGCAAAGACGGTTCCCGGGGGCACTCGCTCGGTGACCCATGCTTCGGCTTCCACTGCACCACGGCGCGAGGAAACGCGGACGCGCCCTCCGTTCGCGATCCCCAGGCGGGCTGCATCGTCCGGGTGGATCTCGATGCGCGGCCGGTCGTAGAGGGCAAGAAGCCCTCTGGCGCGCCGGGTCATCTCGCCACCGTGCCAGTGGTAGAGCACGCGCCCTGTCGAGAGGAGGAACGGGTACTCGTCGTCGGGAAGTTCTGCCGGGGGGACATGTTCGATTGGGGTGAACAGCCCCTTCCCGCGGGCGAACTGGCCCACGTGCAGGATCGGCGTTCCCGGGTGGGAGGTATCCCGTACCGGCCACTGGAGCCGCTCGCCCCGTTCCAGGCGCGCGACGGTTACACCCGCATAACTCGGCGTGAGGGCGGCGATTTCCTCGAGGATCTGGGCCGTGTGGCGGTAGTCCCAGCCCGCGTGTGTCCCGCCCTCCGGGCGCCGCGGGCCGGCCTCGAGGATGCGCCGCGCGAGTTCGGCGATGACCTGCCAGTCCTCG
>JBMFPK010000292.1:0-3342 GCA_049969155.1 Chloroflexia bacterium
GCTACCAGGCACGGCTGACCCACGTCGAAGGGTTCAATAACTGCACGCAGTGCCACGACAAGCACAACCTGACCGTGAACGTCCAGGCCTGCGGTAGCTGCCATACGAATGTCAAGTCGGAGGAGGACCTCAAGGCCATCCGCATGTCTCCCACCGACTATGACGGCGACGGCGACATCACGGAAGGCTTGGCAGGCGAGGTCGCCACGCTGCACGAGAAGTTGTACGCCGCGATCCAGGCCTATGCCAAGAATGTGGCAGGATCGCCCATCGCCTACAGCCCGGCCGCCTACCCGTACTTCTTCATCGACACGAACGGCAACGGCCAGGTGGACCCCGATGAGGCGAACGCCGGCAACCGCTACGCCAGCTGGACGCCACGCTTGCTCCGCGCGGCCTACAACTACCAGTACGTTGCCAAGGACCCGGGAGCCTTTGCCCACAACGGCAAGTACATCCTGCAGGTGCTCTACGACACCCTGCAGGACCTGGCCAAGAAAGTACCTGTCGACCTGGGAGGCGCGGTGCGGCCTTAGGCCGTCGAGACTGCCGTGGGGGCAGCAGTCCCTTTGCTGCCCCCACGGGAACTTTTGAGCAACCTGTGGTATAGTAGAGGTATCGGAGGAGATTTTACGCAGGGAACGCACCATCTGCCCGGGTGGCTTCCGACATACCGGCAAGGAGGCAAGATGCAGCGTCTGTGTGGCTGGTTGAGCCGCCGTCGGTGGTATGTATCGGTGCCGCTTGTGCTTGCGGCAGGCATCGTTGCGTACCTCCTGATCGCAGGATTGCTGGACTGGGCCAACTCGACCCGCTTCTGTGGTACAACCTGCCATTCGATGACACCCGAGTACACGGCCTACCAGGAGTCGTTCCATGCCCGGGTGCGTTGTGCGGAATGTCACGTCGGCCCGGGACTGGCGGCGGAGGTCCAAGCGAAATGGCAGGGGATCCGGGAACTGTGGCTGTACGTCACGAATACGTACGAGCGCCCGATCCCGTCCCCGGTGGAGAACCTACGGCCAGCCCGAGAAACGTGCGAGGAATGTCACTGGCCCGAGGTCTTTTACAGCGACCGCGCCGTCGTGATCCCGCACTATGCGGATGACGAAGCGAACACGCGCACGAACACGTACATGCTGGTCAAGATCGGGGGAGGCACAAGCCGCAAGGGGCAGGGGAAAGGCATCCACTGGCACATCGAAAACCGGGTGGAATACATCGCGACCGATCCCCAGCGGCAGAACATCCCCTGGGTGCGTGCGCAGCTGAACGGGAGGACGGTGACCTTTGTGGACGTCACCCAGCCTCTCAGCGATGCCCAGATCGCCTCCGCCGAGATCCGGGTGATGGACTGCATGGATTGCCATAACCGGGCCACCCATATTTTCCGCTCCGCAGCGACGGCGGTTGATGAGGCGATGGCGAACGGCCGGCTGCCCACGGACCTGCCGTACCTGCGGAAACAGGCCGTGGAGGTCATGCAGGCCTCTTACACCACCCAGGACGAGGCACTGGCCGCGATCGCGGCCATTCCCGATTTCTACCGCCAGAACTACCCGGGCATCTACGAACAGCGCCGCGAAGCGCTGGACCGTGCGGTCCAGGTGCTCCAGGAGATCTACCGCTATTCCCACTTTCCCGATGCCCGGGTCTATCCAGATACCTACCCGGACAACTTGGGCCACAGCCAGTTCCCGGGATGCTTCCGTTGCCACGACGGCAAGCACCTCTCCTCGGACGGCCAGTCGATTCGCCTCCATTGCAACATCTGTCATACCATTCCCCAAACGGTAGTCGAAGGACAGCCCGCTCCGGCGATCTCCCTGCGCGAGCCGGCGCAGCCGGAAAGCCATCTGGCCAGCAACTGGATCGCGGAACACAGAACGGTGGTCGACGCATCCTGTTCCAGCTGCCACGAACCCCAGACCTTCTGTGCGAACGTGAACTGCCACGGTCGTTCCTGGCCGTATGTTGACCTGTCCGTGGTGACGCCGCCTTTTCCTTTGCCCACTCCTGCCACGCCGACGCCGGTGGTTCCCACCCGAGCGCCCACACCTGCTCCGACTACAGGCACGACCCCCGCGGCGGTGCCGAGCTTCTTCTCGGAGATCCTGCCCGTGCTGTTGCAGAAATGCGGGAACGCCTGTCACAGCGTGCAGGTGGCGAGCGGGGGGTTCCGGGCAGTGGACTATGCGGGCGTGATGCAGGTCGTGGTGGCAGGGGATCCGGATGCGAGCCGTCTGGTGCAGGTACAGCGCGGGAAGCACGCGGTGCTGCTGAGCCCGGAAGAACTCGAGCGGGTGATCGCCTGGATCCGGGCCGGCGCGCCGGACAACTAGAGGCGCTCCAGGCGTGCGTAGCCTGCAAGGAGCCGTCTTAGGCCCTTCTTGTCAAAGGCCACGGTGAGCTCCTGATCCTCCCCGCTCGGTCTCACCGCAACCACGATCCCTTCCCCGAATGTCGGGTGCCGTACCCGGTCTCCGGCGGCAAAAGCATCCGGAGGCCGGGCTTGTTTCTCCGCGCCCTGCGGAGCCTGGAGAGCGTTCAGGACCCGTGAAACACGTGTCTGGACGGCGGGGCGCTGGGGCTTCTGGGGGACCTTCTCCTCCCCGCTGCTCACGAGCGACGGATCGATCAGGCTCAGGTAGCGCGAGGGGGTACGCACTTCGGAGCTGCCGAACAGGGTGCGCTTGAAGGCGCGGAACAGGTAAAGCCGCTCCTTGGCCCGGGTCATCCCGACATAGCAGAGGCGGCACTCCTCCTCCATCTCGTTGACATCGCCCATCGAGCGGGCATGGGGCAGGAGGCCCTCCTCCATCCCAACGATAAAGACAACGGGGAACTCCAATCCCTTGGCCTGGTGCAGGGTGATCAGGGTGACCGCATCGCTCCGCTCGTCGTATTCGTCGATGTCGGCGATGAGGGCGGTCTGCTCGATGAAGGCGGCCAACGCCTCCCGCGGGGGAAGCCCCACGAACTCCTGCACGACGGTTCGCAGCTCCTGCACGTTTTCCCACCGCTCCTCGCCGCTCTCGCGGTCCTGAAGGAGGTAATCCCGGTAGCCGATCCGTGCGAGGAGTTCGTCCAGGAGAACGGGCAGCGGCTGTTCCTCCGCGATGCGGGTGAGGTCGTCGAAGAGCAGCCGGAAAGCGCGCAGGGAGCGAGCGGCGCGTCCGCTCAATGGGAGATCGTGCGGAAGCGGGTCCTCGGGCCCACCGAGGCGCGCCAGCACAGCCATCATCCCTTCCCCCTGAGCTTCCGCCCACGCGTGCCACTCCTCGATCGTCCCGCTCCCGATCCCCCGTGGGGGAACGTTGACGATGCGCAGCAGGCTCACGC
>JBMFPK010000293.1:0-3340 GCA_049969155.1 Chloroflexia bacterium
CGCCCGCGGAGCTTCCTCAAGCACGCGCTCCAACCAGGCGTCGCTGAACCAGCCAGACCTGTCCAGAAGCTCCCGGTCAAAGCTCAGAATTCGCTCCAGGCGCTCTCGGAGCCGCCCTTTCTGATCACTGCCCAGGTCAATCTGCGCCTTCACCTCTTCCCGCAAAGGCAGCTCGGGCAAGCGTTCGATATCCAGGACCCCTTCGATGGACTGCCGCAGAGGCAGCCCCACCTGCGCCAGCCATTCCGCCTGTACATGAGCGCGGATGAGCGCTTCATTGGCAAGTTCCAAGCGCGGTGCCCGGACTGCGCCCGCCACCATCTCCGCGCGATTGCGGAAAAAGTACTGGTCATGATTGCTTCCGGCGGCGCAGTAGGTGAGGATAAGCCCCGCCTGTCCTTGCCGTCCGGCGCGCCCGCTGCGCTGAGCATAGTTGGCTGGCGTGGGCGGCACATTGCGCAGGTGCACCACATCCAGGTCGGCGATATCTACGCCCAGCTCCATCGTGGGCGAGCAGACTAGGTACGGCAGGCGACGCCCGAGTGAGGGCTCGCGCTCGTCCTCCGGCAACCAGCGGAAACGCCGCTCGCGCCGCTGACGTTCGCCCGGAGAGACCACCTGGGCAGTGTGTTCCCGCGCTTCCAGCGAGGCAAGTTCCCGAGCCGCCTCTTGATAGAAGCGCTGGAAAAACCGGTTAATCGGCATCGCCTGCCGGCTACCTCGGGCATAGATCGGATTAGGAGCAGGCGGCGTGCCATCGCCCATCTGCCAGACCAGGCAAGCCGCATCCAGCCGGTACGGTTCGTAGCCCTGGATGGGCTCCGCACGACGCAGAAACCCCTGGCGTACCAGCACATCCAGAAATGCCGTCAGGAACGGCTCAAAATCGTTCTGCTTCAGTCCCAGCTCCTCACGGAGGAAGCGTCCCACAGGCGCCCGAATGGAAAGCTTATAGCAACTCGTCTGTAACAGACGCTGCGCATGCTTTGTGGGACGCACGAACCACTTCCCCTCCCACAGGAAGTCCGTATCCGGATCCAGCCCCCAAAACTCGTTGAGCTGCTGCTCGGCGCGGCGTCGCAGTTGCTCCTGAACATCGCGGTTCAGCACACGCGCCTCAATGGCAAGCCGCTTGCGGAAATGATCCAGGACAGCGTGCACAATGTGGAAGCGCTCTCTGGGCGGACGCTCTCGAAGGAGCGGAACCGTTTGCCAGACCTCATCCCGAGCACATACTTGCTCAAGTCCGCTGTACGCAATCCGCAAAAGCCCCACATCTTCCAGGTTCGGCTGCAGTACCCGCCAGCCCCGCCGTAGGTCGGCGTACAACCGGTATTCGGTCAGGTCTTGAAAATCTTTCCAGACCGCCCGCGCTGCAGGCGAGTTGGGGTCCAGCTCAGCGCTCCGAGCAATGTCGCGCAGCGTTAGCCCCATGTGTTGCACCGTTGCCTGCGCCACGGTGTCATAGCGCAACGTGGTATGCTCCTGAAGGGCTGCGTAGAGTCCTGAGCGAAGTACCGCCATTTGGACGAAATCGTTGAAATGCCCTGCCTGTAGCGACGCATCCTGCCGGCTATCGGTGAAGGTGAGCAGCTTATCCCGAATCGTTCCCAGGCTGGCGGCGTGGCGCAAGACGGCAGTCGCCAGCACGGTTGTTGCCGAGGAACGCCCCTCGCTGGAGAGCCGAGAAAGCTTGGTGAAATCCTGCTCGCGCTCGTTGTAGTATTCCTCGCAGCGCAGGCACAGCCAGAACTTCCGCGGCTGCCACCAGGCTTTGTGTGCCCCCTCGATGGGCTCGGTGCTGAAGGTGCCATCCGAGCGGACCCAGACGGGCTGCGGCACGCGCTCGCGCCAGGTCCGGCTCACCCGCCCGCGCTCATCGCGCCAGTCCTCGGGAATGCGGCTTTCGTCCCAGTCCTCCACAAAAGCCAGGTAACCTCCCAGGGCATCCTCTTCCAGAAACTCCTCCTCCAACGGATGTGGGAGAAAGCGGTCCGGAGTGCGCACCACATGGTAGTAGTCCTGCCCGCAGACGCGGCAGAAACGGAGCGGGAAAAAGGGACGGTCTTCGACCACCTCCCCCTCGGCAGAAAAGGTCCGCTCTTCGGGCGGCTCCAGCGTCGCGTAGACCGCTCGCTTCTGGGAGATAAACTGGTGCAGCTTGAAGGCGAAGAAGGGCTCCGGAAACTGCCGATTGCGTTCGGCCAGGTGCGTAAAGAACGCCTCCAGCCGATCCTGGCAATGTTCTTCCGGCTCCCCGGTGACGTGTGCAAGCTCGCGCGCCACTTCGGAAAGCGGTCGGGGTGTGCGCCGCCGCAAGCGCCCGTCTGCCTCCACTTCCACACCCAGGGCATGCTCTACCCAGCGGGCAAGCGGATGCCGGCGTAGTGCTTCAAGGTCTTCGGGAAACGGCTCCGAAAGCGCACGACGCAGGTCCTCTTGCGTCGGCCGTTCCCCGAGCGTTGCCAGTTCGAGTGTTTCTTCGATCACCTCGTCGGGACCGATCTCGGTGCCGAAGAAGCGGCTGGCAAATTCTGCGACTACCTGCCGGCGCTCCTGCGGGGTGGCGTCAGGATGCGCGACCAGCGTCGCCGAAGTGCCGATGTGCACCACCCGCTCCCGCTCCATGCGCGCCTTAAGGCGCCGCACCAACATGGCCACATCCGCCCCTTGGCGCCCCCGGTAGGTGTGCAGCTCGTCGAAGACGAGGAAGAAGGGCAAGTGGCGAGCAGCGAGCGGCGAGCGCATTTCAAGGAGACCCCGGTCCTCTGGGCGTACGAGCAGGAGTTCTGCCATCACGTAGTTCGTCAGCAGAATGTGGGGCGGATGGCGGCGAATCCGTTCCCGCTCTTCTTCGAGCGTCTCTCCCGTGTAGCGGGCAAAGCGGACCGGGAAGGGACGCCCGGTGCGCTCCCGATAGCGCTCAGCGAGCTCCCGCAGTGCCTGCTCCTGGGAGTTGACCAGCGCATTCATGGGGTAGACCACGATGGCGACCGGTGCCTCCAGCTCGGGATTACGCACCACCGTGTCCACAATCGGGATGAAGTAGCAGAAGCTCTTCCCCGAACCCGTGCCAGAGGTGACCACGAAGCTCTTCCCTTCGGCTGCCAGGCGGATGGCCTCCACCTGATGCCGAAAGAGCCGAAAGCTGGTCCCACCTGCCCGCCGGAAGATGCGCGCTGTCTCCCCGTGGAGCACGCCCTCGCGCACGAGGTCCTCCACCGTTCCTTCCCGCCGGTATGCTGGTGAAAGCTGCACAAGCGGCTCCGGCCAAAGCTTCCGCTCCTCTTCCAGCATCTGGCGGACAAACTCGCGCAAGCGTTCGTCCGAGATGGTGACA
>JBMFPK010000294.1:0-3339 GCA_049969155.1 Chloroflexia bacterium
TGGCGCCGCAGATGCCCGTCATCCCGGGTTTCGTCAAACGGCAAGGGCCCATATGGCAGGCCTTGCAGCACTGGCCGATGTGCCCGATCGGGCAGGGCTTGAGGGCTTCGGCGCGGCTGAATGCGGTGCTGATCCCCTCTTGCTCGGCTCGCTCCAGCATCGCCGCTACAGCAGGATCCCTACTTTTGATCGCCATCGTCTCACCTCATCTGTGGAGAACGGCCGGCCGACGCCGGCCATACGGCGGTGCACCCGCGCGTGGCGCCGACCGATCCCTGCGCCGGCGGCGCATCAGTACTTCCGAAAGTCTCCGGACATCTCGATATCCAGGCGGTTCGTGCGGGTCACCCGCGGGCGAAGCGTATGCCAGAAGGACCCGTCGTCCTTGGCAGGCGTGAGGTTCGGGAGCTCCAGGGGGTCATCCGGGCCGTAACCGGCCGCCTTCAGCGCCTGCTGGATCGCTTCCGGTGAGGTCACGGCCGGATCGTAGGTGAGAAAGACCCGTTTCAGCGCGGAACTGGCGTAAATCTCCGCAATTCCAGGAATCTGGGAAAGGATCTCGCGGACGCGCAGCACGTGGTGGTCCGCGTACATCCGGGGAACAGGAAAGGACACCTTTTCCATCGAGCAGCCTCCTTGAGCGGCACTGCAGCTGGAAAGTATCATCGCAGCGCGCATTTTATCACAATTTCGCCGCCGGGACAAACACCGTTCTACGATGATTCTCAGCAGCCCGAAGGTTCCGTGCCGTAATCCTCGCCACCTTCGCCAAAGAGCGCCGTCTCCACGACATCGCAGAGGATATGCCCGACCAGGATGTGCACCTCCTGGACCCGGGGCGTGTTATCGGATGGGACAACCAGGGCGAGATCGCACCGACCCGGGAGCCCTCCCCCATCTCCCCCCAGCAGCGCCAGGACGGTCAACCCGCGCTCGCGCGCGGCCTGTGCGGCACGGTGCAGGTTCGGGGAGCGGCCTGAGGTGCTGAGGAGCAGGAGAAGATCGCCCGGACGGCCGAGCGCTTCCACCTGACGGGCAAAGACCTCTTCGAAGGCGCGGTCGTTGGCGGTGGCGGTGAGAACGGAGGTATCGGTGGTGAGGGCGACCGCCGGTAGGGCCGGCCGTTCCCGACGGAAGCGGTTCACCAGTTCTGCCGCCAGGTGCTGAGCATCGGCGGCGCTCCCACCGTTTCCGCACAGGAGCACTTTTCCCCCGCGCTTCAAGCCCTTCAGCAGCGCATGGGCCATCGCGGCGATCGTCTCGGACTGCTGTTCCAAGACCCGTGCCTTCAGGGCCATGCTCTCCCGAAACGAGGCTTCGACCAAAGACGTCAGTTCCACCCCGTCCTTTCCCCGGCGCTGCCCCGGTTCAGGAGGCCGACGGCCGAGGCTCCTGCCTCAGATAGCCCTGTTGCTGGTAGCGCTGGAAGAGCTGTCCCCAGGGTGTCTCGGCGCGCCAGCGCTCGTAGATCCGCCGGAAGCGCAGCGGCCACTGAATGCAGTCGTGGTTGAACTCGGAGATGAACACCGGGATCGCCACAAAGCGCGTGCGAAAGATCAACTTTTGCAGAAAGCGCGTGGGCCCGTACCAGCCCATCCAAGCGAGGAAGCGGTGCAGGTTCCACCCGACGTGGAAACCCCAGTTCTCGCCGGAGATGTCGTCCCCCACAACCTCGATCTCCCGTACATCCCCGACCCCCAGGCCGCGCTCGTGCGCCAGGCGGATGTAGCCGATCCGGAGCGGATCGAAGCCCATCATCCGTGCGGCCACGGCATCGATAGCGACCTGGTCCGCAGAAGCCAGGATCACGTTCTTCACCACCGGCATCATGGTGCGCGGCCCCTGGCCGTTGCCGGCTGTGGTGCCGTCCATGAAGGCAAAAAGCCCTGGGTGGATCTCTTTCTGGATGCTCAGGAGGTCCACCAACGTCTCGTGGATCCAGGTATGGGTATAGTGACGATGGCGGGCGAGCAACCCCCCGAAGGCGTTCTTCATCGCCCCGGTCGTGGTGGTGTAGATGTGAGTCTTGCAGGTCGGAAGGTGGACGATGTTCTTGCCGATGAAATAGTCCGGGATACGGATCCCCTCGGGGAAAATGCGGTCCAAGACGAGCATCGGGGAGCGCGGCTCGTAAGGGATCCACTCCATGTCCTCTTTACGGAAGTTAAAGAGCACCGGCACCCCGTAATGGCGAAAGATCGGGACATACCCGTTCAGGTCCTGCCCCTTGAAGGCGTTGATGACCGGCGTATCGTTCTGGACGGCGGCCAGGTCGGTGAATCCGGCCTGCCGCAGGGCCAGGATAGCGCCCTCCAATTGCCACGGCGTGGTGTTCGCGCTCGGCATGGGAAAGTGCCAGGAGATGTTGTCCTTGAGAATGGTCGTCACCCCAGGGGCGAGCGCTTCGCGCCCGCCGGCCAGTTCGAACAACCGTACATAGTCGTCCAGCACGCTTTCAGGACGGGTGCGGAGGACAGCTACACGGGATTTCATCATTGCGAAGACCTCCTGCCCGGGGCATCCGGCCCCAAAGACGCGCCCATTATACCCGAGGGCAGGCTACTGCGCAACCGTGCGATGCAAGCCGTAGCGGTGGCGGTCGTCGGGCGCAAGCCCAGATCGCCCATCCCCAGCGCGAACCCATCGGGGGAGGCGTGCGCCGCATCGGATGAGAAAAGCCAGGCTGCCAGGATGACGATGTAACCCATTAGGCCCAGCAGCCCAACCGGCAGAAAGCCCAGGAGCCGGGGCATATTTGCTTTGCTGCACGGCGTTGCAGTCGCCCACCGGGCCACAGACGGCAGGCACATCGCACATCTCGACATAGGCCAGATAGCCGCCCACGGCCAATCCCGCGAGGTTCAGGAGCAAGAAGATCCACCCTGTCCAGGGGGAACGAGCTAACCGGCGAGGATGCGCGGTAGGACGGGGCCGTTCGGTCCACCAGTAGCACGTAGCCAGCACGCCACCGAGGGCCAGCGCGCCGATCATCGCTGCCAGCACCGCAACTGCCAGGCCAAATCCGCTGGGCCGCGACACCACGGCGGGCACATCTGCGGTGCAGCTTTCTTCGCCCGGTTGGCAGAAATCGATGCTCGCGGCCCGCAAGATTTTTTGCAAGCAGGGGCTGTCCGGCAACCCCACCCCACCGGCTGCCAGGTACGCTTCGATCAGGCCGGGCAGTTCGGCGCCATTGTTGATTTTCCCCGGACGCCGTGTTATAATGGAGTCGATGGCAACGTCCTGGAGGCGGACATGGAACACAGCGCAGACTGGATCGACCAGGCCCGGGGCGATTGGGAACACGCCCGTAGCGATCTTGAGCGCGGCTTCTACGAG
>JBMFPK010000295.1:0-3275 GCA_049969155.1 Chloroflexia bacterium
CTCGCCCGCTTCGGCTACAATCTTCCCGGCCAGCGGAGGTGGAGGTTGAAAGTCGTCTCGGTCGTCGGGGCCCGTCCCCAGTTCATCAAGGCCGCCGTGGTCAGCCGGACGCTGCGCCGGCAGCATCAGGAGGTACTCCTCCACACCGGCCAGCACTACGACTATGAGATGTCGGAACTCTTCTTCCGGGAACTCGGCATCCCGCAGCCCGATGTCAACCTGGGGGTGGGTTCCGGCTCTCACGCGCAGCAGACCGCACAGATGCTCATCGGCATCGAGCGGGTGCTCCTGCAGGAACGCCCCGACTGGGTGCTCATCTATGGCGATACGAACTCGACCCTGGCCGGCGCGCTGGCGGCGGCCAAGCTGGGACTGCCGCTCGCCCACGTGGAGGCCGGCCTCCGTTCCTTCAACCGCGCGATGCCCGAGGAGATCAACCGCGTGGTGGCCGATCACCTTTCCGACCTCCTCTTTTGCCCCACTCGTACGGCGGTGGAGAACCTCGCCCACGAGGGCATCACAAGGGGGGTGCACTGGGTCGGCGATGTGATGTACGATGCGCTGCTCGCTTGCCTTCCCGTTGCTGAGCAAACTTCGGACATCCTGAACCGCCTGGAGCTGGAGCCGGCCGGCTACCTCCTCGCCACGGTCCACCGCGCGGGGAACACAGATGTGCGGGAGAACCTCGCCGCCATCCTCGAGGGCCTCGGCGCCACGCGCGAAACGGTCATCCTGCCGCTCCACCCCCGTACCCGCCGCGCACTGGCCAGCTGGGGGATCGCTCCGAGCGAGAACGTCCGCCTGATCGACCCGGTCGGCTACTTGGACATGCTGATCCTGGAGCAGAACGCCCGGCTTATCCTGACGGATTCCGGCGGGGTGCAGAAGGAGGCCTACTGGCTCGGGATCCCTTGCCTGACACTCCGCGAGGAGACGGAGTGGCTGGAAACGGTCGAGGCCGGGTGGAACCTCCTTGTGGGCACCTCGGTCGAACGCCTCGTGGAGGCGGTGCGCACCTTTCGCCCACAAGGGGAACGGCCTGCCTGCTTCGGGGACGGGCATGCCGGGGAAAAGATCGTGCAGATATTGGAAACAAGGCCGGATCCCCCGATATCCTCCTCCTGAAAGCACCGCGCTGCACCTAAAGGTAGGGCAGGAAATCCAGATACATCCGCACAATCCCGGAAAGTCCACGTTGCAGAAGCGGTGCCGCGCCAGATCCGCGAGCATGTCCTGTCGCCTTTCGCGCGACCGCGTGTCCCGTGAAAGTTGACAGGAACGCTCCCCGCGTCTACAATCCAGACGACCGGAAAGGACACTGCGCATTCCGCTTTCCACAGGAGGTACCGATGATCCACCCCACGGCCGAGGTCTCACCACACGCACAGGTCGGCGAGGGGACCCGCATCTGGCACCACGCGCAGGTGCGCGAAGGGGCGCGCATCGGACGCAACTGCATCATCGGCAAGAACGTGTACATCGACTTTGGCGTGACCATCGGGGACAACGTCAAGATCCAGAACAACGCCTCGCTCTACCACGGGGTCACGGTCGAGGACGGCGTGTTCATCGGCCCGCACGTCTGCCTGACGAACGACAAGATCCCCCGCGCCATCAACCCGGACGGCTCGCTGAAAGGGGCCGCGGACTGGGAGGTGGGGCACATCGTGTTGCACTACGGCTGCTCCCTCGGGGCGGGTGCCGTGGTCGTCACCGGTGTCACCGTCGGCCGCTGGGCCATGGTCGGAGCCGGTGCAGTGGTCACGCGCGATGTCCCGGACCACGGGCTGGTCGTGGGCAATCCCGCGCGGCTCGTCGGTTATGTGTGCGCCTGCGGACGGCGGCTGGAGCCGCTCGAGGGAAGCCGCATGCGCTGCCCGGCATGCGGGCGCGAGTTCGACCTGGAGGCAAGTCGATGATCCCGATCGCGAAACCGCTCATTGGGGAAGAGGAAAAGACGGCTGTGCTTGCCGTGCTCGAAAGCGGGCAGCTCGCCCAGGGCCAAGTGGTCGCCGAGTTCGAAGAAGGGTTTGCCCGTTTCTGCGGCGTGAAGCACGCCATCGCCACCTCCTCGGGGACGGCGGCGCTGCACATCGCCCTGCTCGCGCTGGGTATCGGCCCCGGGGACGAGGTGCTCACAACCCCCTTCACCTTCATCGCATCCGCCAACGCGGTCCTCTTTTGCGGAGCACGGCCGGCCTTCTGCGATATCGAGCCCGATACCTTCAACCTCGACCCGAACCACGCCGAAGCCGTCATCCGGCGCCGCCAGGCGCAGGGCAAGCGCCTGCGCGCCATCCTGCCCGTGCACCTCTTCGGCCACCTGTGCGATATGCCGGCCATCCTGGACCTCGCCGCACGGTACGACCTCCTGGTGCTCGAGGACGCCTGTCAATCGCACGGCGCCTCCCTGAACGGAAAAAGGGCCGGATCCTTCGCGACCGGGTGCTTCTCCTTCTATCCCACGAAGAACATCACCACCGGCGAAGGGGGCATGATCACCACCGACGACGACGCTGTTGCAGAAAAGTGCCGCTTGCTGCGCGACCACGGTCAGCGCCGGCGCTATCACCACGAGATCCTCGGTTACAATTTCCGTATGACGGACATCGCCGCCGCTATCGGCCTCGCCCAGCTCCGGAAACTCCCCCGCCATACGGAGATGCGCATCCGGAACGCCAGCTATCTGACGGAACGGCTCCGAGGGCTGCCACACGTGATCGTGCCCACGGTGCGCCCAGGCTATGTCCACGTCTTTCACCAGTACACCATCCGCCTCCGCGGTGATCGAGACCGCGCCGTGGAGGCGCTCCGGCAACGCGGGATCGGGACGGGCGTGTACTATCCGCTGCCCGTTCACCACCAGCCGCTCTACCGACAGATGGGATACGACGACGTCCTCCCGGAGGCGGAGCGCGCTTGCCGCGAGGTGCTCTCGCTTCCTGTGCATCCGGCTCTGACCCTTGGCGACCTGGACACGATCGCCGATGCGGTCGCGTCGCTCGAGCCGTAGAGAACGGAGGAAACCGATGCTCCGAGCGGCGGTAATCGGTGTAGGGGCCATGGGAGCACACCACGCCCGGGTCTACAACGAGCTCGAGGATGTCGAACTGGCGGCCGTGGCGGACACAGAGCGCGCACGGGCCGAGGCGGTTGCCCGGCGCTTCAAAGTGCCGTCCTACGCCGATTACCGCACGATGCTGAACCGGGAACGCCCGCATCTGGTCTCCGTGGCCGTTCCCACCTCGCTCCACCACGCCGTGTCGCTGGACGTG
>JBMFPK010000296.1:0-3274 GCA_049969155.1 Chloroflexia bacterium
GTTGTTCCCTCGCGCTATTTCTGGAAGAGCGCGAAGTGGGTGTGGGGCGTGGAGTTGCTGGACAGGGATCGCCCCGGTTTCTGGGAACGTGCGGGTTACCATAACAACGGCGATCCGTGGAAAGAGGAACGGTACGCCGGCCGGTAAAGATCTCTCGAAAAGGAGCCGCCTATGGAAGAGCGAAAGCCGCTGGGCGTGGGGGATCCAGCGCCCGGCTTTACCCTAAAAGGGAGCCTCGGAAGCCGCGTCACTCTCAGCGAGTACCGGGGCAAGAAGAACGTCCTTCTCGCCTTCCACCCTCTGGCGTTCACCTCGGTCTGCTCGGCACAGATGCTGCTCTTGGAACTCGCCCACGAGCGGATCGAGGCCACCGGGACGCAGATCCTGGGGTTGAGCGTGGACCCCCTCCCGGCGAAAGAAGCGTGGGCTCAGGCGATCGGGGTCAAGTCGTTCCCCCTGCTGGCGGACTTTCCCGGGGGAGAAGTAGCTCGGAAGTACGGGATCCTGCGCCCCGAGGGATTTTCCGAACGCGCCGTGTTCGTCGTGGACAGAGCGGGGATCATCCGTTTCGCGCGCGTGTATCCCATCCGGGAGCTGCCCCGCCCGGAGGAACTGCTCCCCATCCTGGAAGGCCTCGGGTAGCGCCCCTCGAACCGTTCCGCCCCGGAAGGGGAAAAGGACGCCCGTACGCGTCCGCTTCCTTGCCGTTGCGCCGTGCCTTGGCGTGCGACCTTCAGCGGGCGGACCGATGCTCACGGGGTCGCTGCCGCGGGGAAGATCCGCTACACTTCCGTGCCACTGGGGGTCTTCTTCCCGCCTCTGCGCCGTTGCGTGCCCAAGCTGTTCTCCAACACACCGATCGTGCCCCGCCCTCTCAGGTGGCGTAGCTTACAGAATCTCGTGCGCGCAGGATGATCCTTAACGATGGGGATTTGACCAGCGTCCATCGGCCGTGGTAAAATGCGCCGGCAGAGCGGTTTTGCGACGGCGGGCCGTCTGCCCCGCTTTTGAGGCGTCCGAACCAGCAGCACAAAAGGAGAATCCGATGGGCCGAATCGTCATCCCGGATGCAGGCGACTTTCCCGCCACGGCGGATGTCGTGGTCATCGGGGGAGGCATCGTCGGCTGCGCGACGGCGTTCTGGGCCTCCCGCGCGGGCCTGGACACGGTGCTCGTGGAGAAGCGCGAGGCGCTCGGCGTGCTGACCACGGCCAACTCGGCGGAAGGCGTGCGCTGTCAGTACAACGAGCCCGAGAACGTCGCCATGATGCGCGCGAGCCTGGACGTGTTCGAGCGCTTTGCGGAGGTGATCGGCATCCCAGGCTACGACATCGCCTTCCATCAGCAGGGGTATCTTTTCGTTACCGCGGCTGAAAACGGCCCAGAGATGCTCCGAAAACGGGTGGAGCAGCAGCACTCGTGGGGCCTCACGGATGTGGAGTACTTGGACGGGGATGAAGCTCGCCGCCGCTTTCCCTACCTGAGCCCTCAGGTCACCGCCGCGACCTTTCGTCAGCGCGACGGCTGGATCTCCGCCCACGAGGCGACCTACGGCTTTGCCAAGGGGAGCGAGGCCCGCATCTTCCTCCAGACCGAGGTGACCGGTTTCCGCCTCGACAACAGCGGCATCGTCGCGGTGGAGACGAACCGCGGGCCGATTCACACGCGTACGGTGGTCATCGCCGCAGGCCCCTTCTCGGGTAAACTGGCCCGTATGGCCGGGGTCGATCTGCCGCTCACGATCGAACGCCGACAGAAGGCCGTGGTGCACTCCCCGCTGGTGCCTCCGGACGCGGCGATGACGATCGACGAGGACACAGGGGCCTACTGGCACCCCGAGCCGGGAGGTGCGGTCTTCGGTTGGGGCGAGGCGGTGCCGGAACAGCCGTCCGAACCCGTCGACCACGTCTCCGCCGACTGGGATTACCCGGCCATCGCGATGGAGGGGTGCGCGCGGCTGAGCCCGTTCTGGGAAAAGGTCGCCGAGACGCTGCGGCGGGAGGACATCTACGCGTCGGCCGGCCAGTATACGATCACTCCCGACGCCAAGCCGATCCTGGGGCCGCTTGCGGAAGTGCCCGGCCTCTTTTTCAACGGCGGGTACAGCGGCCATGGCATCATGGGTGCCCCCGAAGGCGGGCGGATTGTGGTGGAGACGATCCTCGGTCGGCTGCGACCCGAGGACAACCCCTTCCGCCGGGAGCGTTTCACGGAGGGCGTCCAGAAAGAGCGGATGATGTTCTGAGTCCGAAGGAGACCAACCCGGTGGAGATCGCGGAAGACCTGACCCCCCTGGAGCTGCTCGGAGTGGCGATCCGCTCCGAAATCGAAGCGGCCGACCTGTACCACCATATGGCCGCCCGCGTGGTTAACCTCGACCTGCGGGAGCGCCTGACCTTCCTCCAGCGCGAAGAGGAAAAGCACCGTCGGTTGCTGGAGGCCGCGTACGATCGGCAGTTCTCGGGGGTGGAACGGGTGCTACCAGCCCGGTCGCTCGTGCCGACCGTGCTGCAGGCACTCCAGGAGGAGATGAGCATCCCCGAACTGTTCCGCCTGGCCATCGAGGCGGAACGGACGGCCGCCGCCTTCTACGGAGAGATGGCCGGCCGGGTGGAGGAGGAGACGTCCCGTACGCTGCTCCGCTACCTGAGCCAGATGGAACACGGACACGAGGTGCTGCTGCAGAGCGAGTACGAGCTGATCCAGCGTTTCCCCTCCTCCTACCAGGTGGAGCATTTCCACCTCGGGGAAGAGATGATCCATTTCGGGCCTTAGGTGCGGCGATTCCTCCGCAAGGTCGAAAGGAGGCGCAACATGGCCAAGTGGGAGTGCCTGGCATGCGGGTACATCTACGATCCGGCGGTCGGGGATCCGGACGGGGGCATTCCGCCCGGGACACCCTTCGAAAACCTTCCCGACGACTGGGTCTGTCCCCAGTGCGGGGCGACGAAGGATATGTTCGAGAAGGTGGAAGGCTAGTTCGGACCGAAGGGCTCCTGGCGGATGGGGGGTGCCGGGATGCGGCACCCGGGAGGCAGCGGTGAGCGAGCCAAGGTTGTTGTGTGCCTACTGTCAGGAGGAGATCGAAGGAGAGCCGGTACGGCGCGGCAACCGGCTTTACTGTAGCGAGGCCTGTGCGTTCGAGGGAAGCCGCAGGGTGGACTGCGCCGGACGCACCGATGTGAGCCAGGCGTCCCTACAGGCCGAGCTCGAGTTCCGCGAGCATCCACCGATTTCGTAGGATCGGCAAAGACACCGCCCGGCCCCTCGCGAG
>JBMFPK010000297.1:0-3269 GCA_049969155.1 Chloroflexia bacterium
CCCCTGTCCCTCGACCGGCCGCTCCCCCCGATGGGACCTTCTGAGCCAGTCGAGCGCGCCGTAGACTCCCGGTCCTTCTTCCCCCGGGATGCCCAACCGGGCATCGCACGGCATCCCACAAGCGATGTACACCGCATCGTATCCCTCTTCCAGGAGCCGCTCCGGCGGGCCAGGCACAGGCTGTCCGCACCGGACCTCGACGCCCATCCCGATGATGCGTGCGACATCGGCGGCAACGGCTTCCGGAGGGATGCGAAAGGGCGGCGCGATCGCCGGCATGCCCCCGGGGTGCACCTGCGCCTCCAACACGGTGACCCGCACACCGCTCGCCGCGAGGAAATAGGCCGCGGCCAGTCCCGAGGGGCCGCCGCCGACGATCGCCACACGCCGGGAAGAAGGGGCAGGCGCCCGGATTTCCGCGTGACCCCGCTCCGCCGCGAACCGCTTCAGCGCCCGGATGGCCACCGGCTCCTCGTAGGCGTTGCGGGTGCAGCGCTCCTCGCATGGATGGGGACAGGCCAGCCCTGTGACGCGCGGAAACGGGTTATGCGCCAGCACCGCTTGCAGGGCGCTATCGGGATCCCGGTGCGCGAGGTGGGCCACGTAGCCGGGAACATCCTGCCCGATGGGGCATCGAGCCGCACAGGGAGCCACGATGCAATCCAGCCGGGGAAGCGGGGAATCTACCTTCGGAAGGCCGTACCGGTGGTAGGTTTTGCGGTAGCGCGGTTCCTCCAGCGCGCGCTCGACGGCTCGGTCCAGCTCGGCCAGCGCATCGCGAGAGAGATCGTGCAGGCTCTGCGCCCCACGGCGCTCCATCTCGTTCTCGATCGCTTCCAGGAACTGCCCGAGGCGCAGGTACCCTCCGGGCTTAAGCAAGTCGGTCACCGCCGTTGCCCAGCGTGCGCCGCACGCCAGCACGGTCGCGACGTTCCACGCATCCACTCCGGCGGAAAAGGAGACCAGCAGCCGGCCCGAGAACTCGTGCGCAAGCCGGCGGAACAGCTCCAGCGTGATCGGGTAGAGCGGCCGGCCGGACAGGTAGATCCGATCCCCCGGTAGCACGTGCCGATGGTTGGCCACAGGCAGCGTGTTGCTGAGCTTGACCCCAAAGGAAAGCCCCTGTCCCTGCGCGATGGATTGGAGACGCCGGATGCACTCCACGGCCTGCGGGTACTGGAGGTCGTGGCGGAACACCTCTTCCGGCAAGGCGATCTCCCGAAAGCCCAGCCGTTCGTGCAGGATCTCCTGCACCTGCTCGCGTCCGAGCAGGGTGGGGTTCAATTTGATCAGCGTATGCAAGCCGCGCGTTTCCAGGAGGTAGCGACCGATCTGTTCCACCTCCTCGGGCGGACAGCCGTGCATAGTGGAGAGGGCCACGCTGTTGCACACCTGAGCCGGGATCTCCACATCCACGAACTGGGGAAACGCCCGCCGCAACACGTCGCGGATCTCCTCGAGCGCTTCGGAGGCATCCGTCAGCTGATCGATGAAACGGCTGACGGGCGGGCTCTGGATCCCCTCGAGGCTGTACCCCACGCTCATCTGGAACAGCGTTCCCACCGGGCCCACATCGTGAAAGCCGAGGAGCCGATGCAAGATGTGGATCAGCGCCCAAGCTTTAACATACTCGGCCGCCGATTCCTCCAGGCGAAGCTCCTGCGACCACTCGACGTTGTACCCCTCATCCGCCACGTCGATGCAGGGCCGGGGAATGTCCAGTCGGTCCAGGACCTGCACCGTCTTCAGCTCGATGACCCGGGCGCCGCACAGCCAGGCGCAGACGATGTTCGGGGCGAGCTGCGTGTGCGGCCCAGCCGCCGGCCCGACCGGGCTCAGGATCGTCTGCCCAAAGACCGAAACACGGTACGGGGCATCTGCCCGTGGATGGAAGAACCGTTCCCTTGGGATCCCAAAGATCGTCCCCTTTCGCTCCAGTTCCCCCAACATCCAGCGCAGCAAAAGATCGAAGGGTTGCGGGCGAAACGAGGGTGCCACCTCTTGCTCCTTTCACAGGGGAGGTGTCCCAGACCCCCTGAAGCGCCGAGCCGTACGCTTTCAGGATACCCCCGCTTGGGTCGCCTGTCAAGCCCTTTGCCAGTCCGGACTGGCTGTGTTAGAATACCGGCGGCTGTGATCACCTCGAAAGGTGGCTTATAGATGACGAGCGCATCGATACCGGCAGTGATCCTCGCGGCGATCACGATCTTTGTCGGGTTGCACAACCTCCTCATCTATCTCCACCGTCCCCAGCAGCGGGAACACATCACCTTTGCCGTTTCGTGTCTGGCAATGGGCCTTTACGACGTTTTCGCCGCCGGGCTCTACAACGCGACCTCCGTCTCCGAGGGGATCGACTGGCAAAGGCTTCAGATGGTAGCCCTTTCCCTGGTGAGCATCGCATTTCCGCTCTTTGTGTTGGACTACTGGTCCGCGTTCCGCCCGGTGCCACGGCGCACCCTCGTCTGGCTGACGCCCTTTTTCCTGTACTTCTCCTTGAGCGCCCTGCTGAGCCTGCTCGACAGGAGCGGCATCGTCTACCGGCCGGACCGGCCGATGATCAAGATGGTGTCCCTGCCGACCGGAGGTTCCGTCACCTACTACGAAGCGGCTCCCGGAATCGTAGCCATCTTGCAGACCATCGTAGGGCTCGGCCTCTTGGTCTTCTTGATGGTCTATGTGGGACGCATCGATTTTCGTGGTGAAGGTGCCCGGGCACGGCCCATGCTCGTCGCTCTCGCGTTCTTTTTCATCGGCGCGTTGAACGACACGGCGGTCTCCAGCGGGCTGTACCACTCGGTCTACCTGATGGAGTACGCCTACATGGGCGTCGTACTCCTGATGACGGCCTCCCTCACCAGCAAGGTGGCCCGGAGCGCAACCGTCGAGGAAGCCCTGCGAAAGAGCGAGGAACGGTTCCGCGGACTGGTGGAGGCGACCAGCGACTGGATCTGGGAAACGGATGACCAGGGGCGTTATACGTACGCAAGCCCGAAGGTGCAGGATCTGCTCGGCTATCCCCCCGAGGAGGTGACCGGGCGTAGGCTGGTAGACCTGCCGTCCCCGGAAGGCCAAGAACAAGGAGTTGGAACGGCCCTGCTTTCGCGCCAGCCCTTCAATCGGGTGGAACATACGGTCCTGCACCGGGAGGGCCGACCAGTCGTACTGGAGACAAGCGGCGTACCGATCTTCGATCCTGCCGGGCGATTCCTGGGCTACCGGGGAATCTCGCGGGACATCACCCAGCGCCGGGAGGCAGAACGCGCCCT
>JBMFPK010000298.1:0-3262 GCA_049969155.1 Chloroflexia bacterium
GCTGGCTGTAGGGCCAGCTGCGGCGGCGGTCTGCGGGCTCCTGGGGCTGCTCATCGGGGGGATCGTCTCGCTGCCGCTCGGCGGGCCGCTCTTCTCGAACCTGATCATGCGGCTGATGGATCTCCTCCTGGCTTTCCCGGGTATCCTCCTGGCGATCGCCATCGTGACCATGCTGGGGCCGGGGCTGGAGCGGGCCATGATCGCCATCGGCATCGTGGGCATTCCGACCTATGCGCGTCTGGCGCGCGCCCAGGTGCTCTCGGTCGTGCAGGAGGAGTACGTGACGGCCGCGCGCACGATCGGGGCGGGCCAGGGGCGGATCCTCTTTCGCCACATCCTTCCGAACACGCTGTCTCCCATCATCGTCCAGGCGACCATGGGCCTCGCGGGCGCCATCCTGTGGGCCGGAGCGCTCGGTTTCCTCGGCCTCGGGGCGATCCCTCCAGAACCGGAGTGGGGCGCCATGCTGAGCGATGGTTACAAGTACCTGGCGAGCGGCTCCTGGTGGGCCGTGCTCTTTCCCGGCCTGGCCATCATGCTCAGCGTGCTGGGCTTCAACCTCCTGGGGGACGGCCTGAGGGACGCGCTCGACCCCCGGCTGCGGATCTAGTTCCGTTCAAAGAGACAACGGCAGCGCAGTAAGACCTGCGCTCCCGACTCGTTTCCTCTTGATCTGCTTGCAAGGAAAAGAAGTGGGAACCCACACCACTTGCGCAAATCTAGGCCGCTCCTCGGGCCTACTGGCGATGGCTCCGTCGCAGTTCCTGTTGCTTGAGCCGATTCTCGCGCCGCCGTCGGCGCCGTTCCGCCTTCCGAGCCTTTTCCCGCAGCGCTTCGCCCTTGGAGACGAAGAACCGCTTGCGCCGATGGTCCCGCAGCTGGCCGCTCTCGCTGAGTTCCCGCCGAAACCGCCGCAGGAGGCTCTCCAGCTCGTCCCGGCCCTCACGCTCCACACGCGGCATTCCGCTTTCACCCCCTCTCTTTCGAGTTCCGCACTATTCGCCCGCCTGCTTCTTGTAACGGAAGGTGATCCGCCCTCGGGTGAGGTCATACGGGGTGAGTTCCACCCGCACCCAGTCTCCCAGCAACACGCGAATATAGTGCTGCCGCATCCTGCCGGAGAGATGGGCCAGGACACGGTGCCCATTTTCCAACTCCACCCGGAAGGTGGCATTGGGCAGGCATTCGGTCACCCGCCCTTCGACCTCGATCATCTTTTCCTTGGCCTTTCCTCCCGGCGCTTTTTTCTTCGGCACCGTTTTCTTCCCTCCGTCCCACCACATCGCGGCCGGCCTAGCTGCCGTATGGCAGCATCCGGCGCACGCGCTTCCGGTCGCTGGGCGCGACGGAAAGCATCTGATCGAAGAGGCGACGCACCCGAGCGGGCTTTTTCCGGCGCAGATGGCTGCGCAACCCTTTCATCCGGAGGATCTTGCCCGTACCGGTGATCTTGAACCGCTTCTGCGCGATTTTTCTCGTCTTCAGCTTGCCCTTTGCCATCCTGCTTTCTCCTCAACGAGAGCGAAGTTGCCCTGCTTCCTGTCCTCACTCCTCTTGGGTCCCCGCCTCAGAAGATCGCCCGACACTTGCCGGGCCCGCGTGCAATCGGCTCAGGCGCCATTCTTCCCATTCCTGGTGAGTCACCCGTCGGTAGCTCAGGCCCAGCCGGCGCCTTGCCGCATCGATGCGGATGATCCGGAGGGGGAGCACTTCTCCCTCCTCCACGATGTCCGCCGGGTTCGCCGGCCGCTCCTCGGCCAGTTCCGACAGATGCACCAGTCCCTCGACCCCGTCCTCCACCTCCACGAAGGCGCCGTATGGGACGATGCGCGTGACCCGGCCCGTGATCAGCTGGCCCAGCGTGTACCGTTCCTCGATCCGCTCCCACGGGTCCTCCTCAGTATGGAGCAGGCTGAGCGAGATGCGCTTCCGCTCCCTGTCCACCCGGATGACCCGCGCCTCGACCTCCTGGCCGATCTGCAGCACCTCATCCGGCCGCCGCACGCGCTTCCAGGACAGTTCCGAGATATGCACCAGGCCCTCGATCCCGTCGCCCAGGTCGATGAACGCCCCAAACTCCTGCAAGCTGCTCACCCGCCCGCGTACCGTCTGGCCTTCCCGCAGGGAACCGAGCACGCGCTCCTGCAGCTGTTCCCGCCACTCCCGGTACGCGGCCCGTTCCGAAAGCACCAGCCGGTTCCGCTGCGGATCCACCTCGATGACGCGCATCCCCAGGCGCCGGCCGACCATCTCGGCCAGCCGCTTTCGCTTCTCGTCCGGGGCAAGAGACCGCGGAAAGTTCACCAGATGGGAGCAGGGTACGAAACCGCGTAGGCGCCCAAAGGCCACCAGGAGCCCTCCACGGTTGTACCCGGTGACCTCGCCCTCCCAGATCTCCCGATTTTCCAGGTAGGCCTGTGCCCGTTCCCAGTCGGCCTGAACGAGCCCGCGGGAGATCGACACAATCGCGCGGCCCTCCGCGTCCTCGGGGTTGACGACGTATACAGGAAACTCCGCCCCGACGACCACCCGCTCGCGCGTCTCGCGGTCCAGGCGGTTCAGGTCCCGCTGGGGGACAAACCCCTCGTGCTTGGCGCGAATGTCCATCAGGACGTGTGAGGGCGCGATGGCGATGACGACGCCGCGCCGGATCTCTCCCTGCCGAAGCGGCGCAAAATCGTCCCCCGCCAGCAGCTGCTCCATCGAAGACGGCTCCTCCGCAGGGACGGACAGACCCGTTTCGCCCATCACTCTGGCCTCCTGCCACCCGAAATCAAGGTCGGCCCCACCATAGAGAACCCATCAACGGAGAGGGCCGACCGGTGAACACCAAAACCACGCAAGTAAGCCTACCGGGCTACTCGCATTCCACCTGCGCCGTTTTGCCCTGACCGCAAACCCTGGCCCACCGGAGCAAGCGGACCTCGCCCCGTGGTGGGATCCTCCGGTGAGGAACACAACCTCATACAAAAAGCAATTATACTGCACGTTTCTACCAGCGTCAAATCGGTTTGACGAAGCGGCCCCTTGGGTGTACAATAATACCAGTCTCCGAGGCCGCGAGATACTTCAGGAGGAGCCCATGCCTGCGACGCCAAGCGGGGAACAAAGGCCCAGCCCCCAGCCGATGGCACCGAATTCCCCCGAAGTCGAACCGGAGCGCTACTATCCCAACAAGATCGGGCGTCTTTTCCTTCTCTCGCTCGAGGATGTGATGGGCCGCAACGGCGTTCACGCGCTTCTCCATATGGCGGGTCTACGG
>JBMFPK010000299.1:0-3246 GCA_049969155.1 Chloroflexia bacterium
GGCCAGCCAGCGGCCTTCCGGTTCGACATAGCGCAAGAGGATGAGCCCCTGCAGCGTGTGCACACGGAACACAGGGCCGGAAGGCTCCCACCACTCGCTCAGGACCGCTTCCACCGAAAGTTCCCTTCCTTCCCACACGAAGGCCAGCGGCCGCTCGGCGTAGCGACGGCCCGCATAGCAGCGCACCGAAACGGCCTTCCAGGGCGGTTCTTCCATCGGAATCCCTGCTCGCCCCCACGCAGCAATCCTGACCCGGCCCTCCGCCCAGAGGACCACCCGCTAAGATCCACGGTCCTGCGGCGTGCTTCTATCGCCCGGAGAGTATCTCTTCCCAGGCTTTACCGACCACCTTCCCTTCGGCGAGAGGCGGCCCGATCACGGGCGCCGGGCTGGACGCATCGCACTCCAGGTCCTCCGGCTTCACCACGATGGCATCACAGCAACCCTGACTCCAAGCAGGTGGAGGTAGATCTCCTCGGTCAGGGCCCCCGGTACGCACCGCTCTTGATCCGCAGGTCGATATCGCTATCGGGGCCCTTCTCCCCGCGAGCCACAGAGCCGAACAAGACGATCTTCTCGGGCCGCACCACCCCGACGATACGGCGGACAACCTCCTGAAGAAGGGCCTGGTCCCCTTCCTCGGCAGGTCCCATCGCCGCACCCAACGAACCGGCGGAGGAGTCCTCCTCAAGGGTAAATACGGTCCAAGATGCGGGGGAACGGAATCGCCTCGCGGATATGGTGAATGCCCCCGATCCAAGCGACGACCCGCTCGATCCCCATCCCGAAGCCGCTGTGGGGCACGGTGCCGTAGCGGCGGAGGTCGATATACCAGCGATAATCCTCCAGGCGCAGCCCCCACTCGACGATCCTGCGCTCCAGCAGTTCGGGGTCGTGGATCCGCTGACTTCCTCCGATGATCTCGCCGTACCCTTCGGGGGCAAGCAAGTCTGCGCAAAGGGCTACCTCGGGGCGCTGGGGGTCCGGCTCCATGTAGAAGGCCTTGGCTTTCGCCGGATAGTGCGTGACAAAGACCGGCTTATCGAAACGGTTCGCGATCAGCGTCTCGTGTGGCGCGCCCAGGTCTTCCCCCCAGGGGAGCGGGCTACACTCCTCGACCTCCTGGTAATGCTCCGCGATCAGCTGCAGGGCTTCGTCATAGGTGATCCGGTAGAAAGGAGGCTTCACCTGCTCGAGCGGTGAAGTGTCCCGCTCCAGCACTTCCAGCTCCCGGGCACACCGTTCGAGGCAACGCTGCACGATGTAGGAGACGAACTCTTCCTGGAGCCGAAGGTTGTCCTCGAACGTGTAGTAGGCCATCTCGGGCTCGATCATCCAGAACTCGGTCAGGTGGCGGCGGGTCTTGCTCTTCTCCGCGCGGAAGGTCGGACCGAAGCAGTAGACTTTCCCAAAGGACATCATGCCGGCCTCGACGTAGAGCTGGCCGGTCTGGGCGAGGTAGGCCGTTCCGAGGTCGAAGTACTGAGTGGAAAAGAGGTTGGTAGTGCCCTCCGCAGCGCAAGGGGTGAGGATGGGGGTATCGAACCGCACAAAGCCGTGGCTGTTCAGGTACTCCTGGGCCGCGGCCTCGACCTCGGCGCGGATGCGCAGGAGGGCGTGCTGGCGCGAGGAGCGGACCCACAGATGCCGGTGCTCCATCAGGAAGCCGATCCCGTGCTCCTTCGGAGTGATCGGATAGTCGCGCGTCAGTTGCACGATCTCGATTTCTTGCACGACGAGCTCGTATCCGCCGGGCGCGCGAGGGTCCGCCCGGACGGAACCGGTGACGACGAGCGAAGATTCCTGGGTGAGCGCGTCAGCCGCAGCAAAGGTTTGCGGTGAGACATCGCGCTCGAACACGACGCACTGCAAGATCCCGCTCCCATCACGGAGCAGAAGGAAGATCAACCGCCCCTTCTCGCGCTTGTGGTAGAGCCAGCCGCGCAGGGTGACAGTTTGCCCTTCGTATCGGGCGATCTCGGAAATGGAAACGATCGGTGCCATCGCGCAAACCTCCTCCAAGCCGCTTCAGGCCGTCAGATGCTCCGACCGCCGTTCGCAGGGCTGGAGCCATTGGAGGGGTGCCGGCGCTCGCGCGCGGCACCGATGGCCCACCTCCTTCTGGGTTGCTGCATGGTCCAACTCCAGCGTCATCCGGGAATCGGCGCGCCCTCCAGCACGCGTCGGCTGCATTGTACACGACCTCTTGCCGGGACGCAAACCGGACCAGCCAGGGGGAGAGGCTTTTCCCCTTGTGCCCTCCAAAGGGGCGACGGCCTTCTGCCCGAACACCCAGGAGGAACGGCCGCAGGATCCGGAAGGCGGTTCCCCTCAGAGATCCTCCAGCAGGCGGACCAGGGTCTGAGCCTGTGCCTGTCGGGAATAGTGGGCCTCGACAAAGCGGCGGCCGTTCGCTCCCAGCTGCCGGCAGCGATCCCGCTGGGACGCGAGCTCGACGATGGCCGATGCCAAGGCCTCCGGGTCCTCGGGTTCCACGTAGCGGCCGGCCCGGGCCCGCTCGAGCACATTCCGCGCTTCCCCGTCAATCCCGAGCAGCACGGGGCAGCCGCAGGCCCAGGCATCGAACATCTTCGAGGGAAGCGCGCTGCGGAAAAGGTCCACCCGACGCAGGGGGACCAGCGCCACGTCGGCCGCGGAGAAAAAGGCCGGCATCGCCTGGCGAGGCTGTGCATCGAGCATGGTGACCTGGGTCAGGCCGAGTTCTTCACGGCGGCGCAGGAGATCGGCCTTGCACGGCCCGTCCCCCACAAAGAGGAAGCGGATGTCGGGACGATCCCGGAGCCGGCTGGCCGCTTCGAGCACCGTTTCGAGCCCCTGGGCGATACCCAGGATTCCGGCATAGAGCACGAGGAACGCGTCCCCCAGGCCGAGTCGATCCCGCAGAGCCCTTCCAGCTTCCGGTTGAGGCCGGAAGAGGTCCGTGTTGGCCCCGTTCGGGATCAGCGCGAGCTTCTCCTGGGGGATACCTCGTTCCAGGAGGCGCCGGTAGATCCCTTCCGTGACCACCACGATGCGGCGTGCGCGCGCATAGCAGCGCTCTTCCAGCTGGGTCGCCCAACGGATCGCGCGGGGGCTCAGCAGTTCCCCTAGGGCGACCGCCGATTCGGGCCACAGATCGCGCACTTCGAAAACCATCGGGATGCGGCGCAGGAAGGAGAGCGCGAGGGCTGCGGCACCCACGAAAAGCGGTGGGGAGGTCGCGTAAAGGAGGTCGTAGCGGCCGCG
>JBMFPK010000300.1:0-3225 GCA_049969155.1 Chloroflexia bacterium
CCTCGATCGGGCTTTGCCCGGGGCAGCCCCATTATACACGGCCACGGGACAAAAAGCAAAGGATTTCCGCCCCATGCAGACGGTCGATCGCCTTTGCGGCTCTGCCTGCCCTGTGCTATACTGCCCGCGGAGGTGCGGAGGTGGTATCGGCCAAGCTGTTGCAGATCGTCCGCTGTCCGGAATGTGGCGATCCGGGAGCGCTGCAGCCTGATGGGGAGCACCTGCGCTGCAGCGCCTGCGGAGCAGCCTACGCACACTGCCCCGGTTACCTGGACCTGATGCCCCGCTCGGGACGGTATGCCCATACCTCGCGCTATGTCGCCGAGGAGGAAACCTTTGCCGCCACGCTCGACTACCGGCAGGTGGGTCCCCCGGTGCTCGCCGCAGGCGTGCGCCAGGCGCTCCTCCGGCGGATGCTCCGCCTGAGGCCTACGGACCGCGTGCTGGACGTGGGATGCGGCAACGGCAAGTTCGCACTGTGGAACCGGCCGGCCGTGGCGCTGATGGTCGGGTTGGACCCGGCGCCGCTCTTTGCCGATGCCGCCCTGGAGTGTGTGGACCTGGTGCGTGGAGATGCCCGGCAGGCGCCGTTCGCGTCGGGCGCCTTCGACAAAGCCTTCTCCATCGACGTGCTGGAGCACTTGACGCGCGAGGACCTGGAGGCAGTGCTTGCGGAGGCCTACCGCCTCCTGAGGCCCGGGGGACGACTCTTCCTCTACTCGAACACACGCGAACCCTCCCGCCTGCAACCGCTGATCGACCTGTGGCGGCACCTGGGAGCGGCACTGCGCCGGCGAGGGCTCTTCGGGCCGGAACCCGACGCGCTGCGCAAGGCGGACCACGTGAAGGCGATCGGGACGTTCGCCGAACTCGAAGCCCTGGTGCAAGCGCACGGCTTCCGCGTGCTCCGCGTGCGCTTCTGGAACAGCGCGATCACCTCGTTTGTGGAGCACGTGGTGCAGCCCTTTTTCGAAGGAAAGAGGCGCTCCGGCCCCGTGCCGGCGAGCGAGGGGCGGGCGCAGTGGCGGGCGCGCGCCAGCCGTCGCGGCCCCGTCTATTTCCTCGCCCGGGCGGTGACATGGGCGATGGGGCTGGACATCGCCCTCTTCGGAAGGCTGCGCTCTGGCTCCTACTTCCTCCTCCTGGAGAAGCCATGCGGGTGACCTTTGTCTATCCGGACCTTCTGGAAGGAGCCGCCTGGCGCGGCTACTACTACTCGGGGATCGGCATCCTCTCCGCGGTGCTGAAACAGGCCGGCCACGAGGCGACCCTCCTCCACGTGACCCAGCCGATCGACCGGGCGACCTTCCTGGCCCGCCTGGAGGAGCGGTTGCCCCGCGCCGGCCCTCGCCTGGTGGGCTTTTCCATCACCTCGAACATGGTCCCGTTCCTGCGCGAGTGGAGCGCGTGGATCAAGGAGACGTGGCCCGAAGCGTTGGTGATCGCGGGCGGGGTGCACCCGACGCTCGTCCCCGAGGAGACGATCGTCCTGCCACACGTGGACCTGGTGTGCGTGGGCGAGGGGGAAGGGGCAATCGTGGAGCTCGCCGATGCGCTGGAGGCCGGCCGCTCCCCCTCCGGCATTCGCAACCTCTGGTGGAAGCGCCCGGACGGCTCGATCGAGCGGAACCCGCTCCGCCCCCTTGTGGACCTGGACACCCTCCCCTTCCCGGACCGTACGCTGTACGACTACCCGAACCTACACCACGAGCGGCTGGGAGAGGCGACGATGATGGTCTCGCGGGGCTGCCCGTACAGCTGTACCTATTGCTGCAACGAGGCGCTGCGGCGGGTCTACCGGGGATTGGGCCGGCCGGTACGCTTCCGGAGCGTCCCGCTCGTGATCGCGGAACTGCAGCAGGTGCTTGCGGACTACCCCTTTATCCGCCGGTTCGTCTTCGACGACGACATCTTGCCGCTGCGGCGGGATTGGTTCCGCGAGTTCGCCGTACAGTATGCCAGGGAGGTCGGCCGGCCGTTCGCCTGTAACCTGCGCCCCAACCTGGCGGACGAAGAGGTGGTGGCCCTGCTCAAGGAAGCCGGCTGCGACGAGGTGCGTTTCGGCATCGAAAGCGGGAACGACGAGGTGCGCAACGGGCTGCTGCGCCGGCAACTGAGCCGCGAGGAGATCGTGCGGGCCTTCGAATTGTGCCACCGGGCGGGGATCAAGGTCTTTTCCTTCAACATCGTCGGTTTCCCCGGGGAGACGGTGGAACAGATGCTGGACACGGTCAAGCTGAACGCGATGGTGCGGGCGGATGTCACGCGCGTGACCATCTTTTATCCCTACCCGCGGACCCCGCTCCACCGCCTGAGCCAGGAGATGGGGCTCCTGACGGACCGCATGGTCATCGACTATGCCACCGATACCACGCTCGGCTTCGACAAGATCCAGCGCAATCGGGTGGTCTTTATCCGCCGCTACTTCCCTCTCCTGGCACGTCTCTATCGGCTCGTCCGCCGCCTGCCCCGCCCGTTCGAACGGGCGCTGGATGCCTTCCTCTCCGCCCGCTGGACTGTGGTGACGTTCTTCTACGCGGCGAACCGGCTATACGATTGGGTGCGGGGCAACCCGGTGCTGGACCGGTGGGCGATGGCTTTCCGGAGAAAGGTGTTCGGCTAGGCGGTTTCCTGCGATGCGCATCCTGTACGTGGCCTCCGGGATCCCCCTTCCCGGACATTACGGCGGCTCCACCCATACCCTGGAAGTCGCCCGTGGCCTTCAGGCACGGGGGCACGAGGTGCTCGTGGTCGCTGCCCATCGCACCGGATGGAGCGGGATCCGCGCGTTTTTCCGCGTGGGGCAGGGGACGGTAGAAGGGGTGCCGATCGCCTACGTCGATGTGCCCAAGGGGGTCTCGTTCCTGGGAACGGGACTGGTTGGGCAGGTGGTGCGCGCATTCGACCCCGACGTGGTGATGGAGCGGTACTACAACTTTGCCGGGGCCGGCCTCTACTGGGCGCATCGGCTGGGGATCCCCTCGGTGCTCGAGGTGAACGCGCTGATCGTGGATCCGCCGCAGGTGTGGAAACGCCGGCTGGACGACCTTCTGGGCGGCCCCATGCGTCGCTGGGCGCTTCGGCAATGCCGCTGGGCCGGGCGGATCGTCACCCCGCTGCATACGACCGTGCCGGCAGAGATCCCACGGGAGCGGATCGTCGAGATCCCATGGGGCGCGAACACGGAGCGCTTTCGGCCGGAGGTGCGAGCGGAGCGCTGCGAGG
>JBMFPK010000301.1:0-3217 GCA_049969155.1 Chloroflexia bacterium
GGAGGTATCGACCATCTGCTCCAGGTCGGCGTTTGTCAGGACTCGCTGGGGCAGGTACTTGCCCCAACCGGCAATGGCCGCGTACCGCGCCAACGGTTTCCCTCAGGGAGTCCGGAATGAGAAAACAGGGGATCGGCCTTTCTTCCCGAGGCGATCCCCGGCGATCCCCGTCTTCCTAGCCGCCGCCAGGCGCCGTTGCCGGATGGCTACTTTTCCTTCTTGCGCCTTTTCTTCTCTTCGCGAGTTTCGATCACTTTCCTGCCGTTGTAGGTGCCGCAGGAAGGGCAAACCCGGTGGGGGAGTGCGGGCTCTTTACACTCCGGACAGAGCATCTGCTGCGGCGCCTTCAGCGCCTGGTGGCTCCTGCGGTTGCCACGTCGGTGGTGGGAAACCTTTCGTTTCGGCAAAGCACCCATATCGCAAACCTCACTCCTCAGTTCGGTGGGAACCCAGCAACTGGCCCAGGATGGAGAGCCGTGCATCGACCTCTTCCCCGTGTCCCGGGCACGGGCCTTCGTTCAGGTTCTGGCCGCAGATCGGACAGAGCCCGAGGCAGTCGTCGTGGCAGAGCGGGCGCATCGGGAGGTTGAGGATGATCTGCTCGCGGATCGCGTCCGTGAGGTCCAGGATGTGCTGACCGTCGATCACAAACACGCTGTCATCCTCGGGCGGCGGCAGCGGCTCGCCCGTCGCAACGGCCACGCTGGGCTGAAACTCGAGTTCCATCTCCATGTGCAGCGGCTGGACGTACCGTTCCAGGCAGCGGCTGCATTCCAGGGTCACTTCCGCATCCAGCGTGCCCTGCAGGAGGATGTCTTCCCGCAGACGCGTCAGGAGCACATGCCCGTGCAGTCCGCGCACCTCCATTTCGTCCGCATAGAACACTGCCTCGTCGATGTCGTAGGAACGGGTCGTCCCTACCGGTGCCAAAAGCAGTTGCGCCACATTGAACTTGAGCATCACATGTCCTCCCCGGGGTGCCCACCGCTGCTGCTCGGTGCTGCCCCGGCCAACGCAGCGCATTCTACTACAAAAGGGGCTGCCGCGCAAGTTTGCAGGTCTACGGGCTTTCTGCTATAATCTCGATGATAAGGAAAAGGAGCGAAGAAGAAGATGCAATACAAGATCGAGCGGCTGCCCGAGAGTCGGGTGGCAATCGATGTGGAACTGGATCCGGCGGTCGTGGAGAAGGCGCTGGAGCGCGCGAGTCGCCGCCTGTCCCAGAAGCATCCCATCCGTGGTTTCCGGCCCGGGAAAGCGCCGCGCCGCATCGTGGAGGCCGTGTATGGGCGCGACGCCCTCTACGAGGAGGCAACGGACGAACTGGTGGAACAGGCGTACCGCGAGATCCTGAGCCAGGGTCAGATCGAGCCGATCTCCGTGGCGACGCTGGAGAACGTGTCCTTTGAGCCGTTCTCTTTCCGCCTGGTCGTTCCGGTCAAGCCCACGGTGACGCTGTGCGACTACCGCGCGCTGCGCTTCCCGCTGGAGCCCAAGCCGGTCACGGAGGAGGACGTCGACGCCCGGATCGAGGAGCTTCGGCGTGCGCAACTCGTCTGGAAGGAGCCGGAACCGCCGCGGCCGGCCAGGTCCGGGGACCGTTGCCTTGTCGACATGGAAGTCCGCTACGAGGATGGCCTGGAGGAATTCGCCCATGATTTCGACCTCCTTCTGGAAGGGGAATCTATCCTGCCGGGCCTCGTGGAGGGCCTGATCGGGGCTCAGGTGGGCGAGGTGCGCGAGCTGGACCTGCGCTTCCCGGATGACCTGGTGGACGAAGATCGGGCAGGGCAGAAGGTCCACCTTACGGTGACCGTCCGTGCCATCCGAGAGCCAGAACTGCCGGCTCTGGACGACGAATGGGCGCGCTCCCTCGGCATGGGGGAGACCGTTGCCGAGCTCCGGGATCGGGTCCGCCGCGACCTTGAGGAAGAGGCACTCCGAGAGGCCCGCGAAAAGGTCATCAAGCAGATGCTCGAGGCGATCCAGGAGCGGTCCACGGTCGATTTGCCGCAGGTTCTGGTGGACCGTGAGGCGGTACAGCTCACGGAGGAGATGAGGAAGCTGCTGAGCCGCATGGGGGGAACCCTCGAGCGGTACGCGAGCTCGGAGGAAAAGGGCATGTTGGGGCTGTGGGAAAGGAACAGGGAGCGAGCGCGGGCCCTGCTTCGTGAGGCGCTCGTGATCGCCGAGATCGCCCGGGCGGAAGGCATCCCGGTCGACCCGGAAGAGGACTCCGAGGCGGACGACGCCGAAGAGCGACGGGAGAACAAGCGATGGGAAGTCCTACGTCGCAGGGTGGAGGAGCGCCTCCTGGCCATCGCCCTTGGAGAGTTTCCCGAACCACAGGAGCAGGAGCCGGCCGCGGACGGCGCTTCTGGGGAAGTCGCCGGGGCGCCCTCGGTAGAGACGGCCGCCGAGGCGGTGCCGGCGGGACCGGCGCCCGAAGCCTGAGCCAGGTGCCGGGCTGCGCGAAGAAAACGGGATTTGCGAGGTGATGTTCGATGGAATACGTGATTCCGATGGTGATCGAGACGACCAGCCGGGGAGAACGCGGGTTTGACATTTTTTCCCGGCTGCTGAAAGAGCGCATCATTTTCCTGGGAACGCCGATCGACGACCAGGTCGCCAACCTGGTGGTCGCTCAGCTCCTCTACTTGGAGCACGAGGATCCGGAGAAGGATATCTACCTGTACATCAACTGCCCGGGTGGAGTGATCACTGCCGGCCTGGCGATCTACGATACCATGCAGTGGGTGCGGCCCGATGTCTCGACGATCTGCATCGGGCTTGCTGCCAGCATGGGCACGATCCTCTTGGCCGGTGGCGCGCCCGGGAAGCGCTACGCTCTGCCCTACTCCACGATCCATATCCACCAGCCGATGGGCGGGGTCACTGGGCAGGCGATCGATATGGAGATCCAGGCGCGCGAGATCATGCGCCTCCGCCGGCTGCTCAACCAGATCCTCGTGAAGCACACCGGCCAGCCGGAGGAGCGCATCGCGCAGGACACCGACCGGAATTTTTACATGACGGCGGAGCAGGCCCGCGAGTACGGCATTATCGACGAGATCCTCACCCCGCGGAACAATCGGCGTTGAGGGCGCAGGCCGATGGACGGAATGCCCGAGGCGGGTCCGATGCAATCGGGAGAGCCGTATCACTGTTCCTTTTGTGGCAAGGGCCAGGAAGAGGTGGAGCGCCTCATCGCGGGCCT
>JBMFPK010000302.1:0-3217 GCA_049969155.1 Chloroflexia bacterium
CGCGCCTCTCCGGGCGGTTCGATGGCCTTCCGCACGAGCTGGATGCGCCGCTCGGTGTTGGTAAAGGTGCCGCTTTTCTCGGCAAAGCAGGCCCCCGGGAGGAGCACATCGGCAAAGGCCGACGTTTCGCTAGGAAAGATCTCCTGCAGGGCAATGAAGGCACAGCGGTCCAGGCAGGCGCGAACGTGGTTGCTGTCGGGGTCGGTCATCACCGGGTTCTCGCCCAGGATGTAAAGCGCCCGGATATGTCCTTCGCCGGCTGCGGGGATCATCTCGGTCACGGTCATACCGACCTTGCCGGAAAGGGGAACCCCCCAGGCTTCTTCGAACTTTCGTCGGGCTTCCTCGCTCGTGACCTTCTGGTAGCCTGGGTAGTAGTCCGGAAGCGCGCCCATATCGCAGGAGCCCTGCACGTTGTTCTGCCCGCGCAGCGGGTTGACCCCGCCGCCGGGAACCCCCATATTCCCCAGGAGCATCTGGAGGTTGGCCAGACTCATCACGTTCCGCACGCCGACGGTATGCTGGGTGATCCCCATCGCCCACACCACCGCCATGGGTTTGTGGAGCGCCAGGATCTCCGCGGCTTGGTAGAGTTGTTCCACGGGTATGCCCGTGATGGCGGCCACCTTGGCCGGGGTGTAGCTTTCCACCACGGCCCGGAACTCCTCGAACCCCTCGGTACGTTGCTCGATGAACGCCCGGTCCTCCCAGCCCTTTTCCAGGACGATGTGCATCAGCCCGTTCAACAGGGCGATGTCGGTGCCGGGCTTGTGGCGAAGGTGAAGCACCGCGAATTCGACGAGATCGATCTTGCGGGGGTCGGCGAGCACGAGCTTCATCCCGCGCTTCGTGACCGCCCGGCGGATGCGGATGCCAAAGACGGGGTGCTGTTCCGTCGTGTTCGAGCCGATCAGGAGCATGGCCGCGGCGTGCTCTGCCACGTCGTCCATCGAGTTCGACATCGCCCCGGAGCCGAACGAGGTGGCCAGACCGGCCACCGTGCTAGAGTGTCAAAGTCTGGCGCAGTTATCGATGTTGTTCGTGCCGATCACCTGTCGAGCCAGTTTGTTCATTAGGTAGTTCTCTTCGTTCGTGCACTTGGACGAGGAGAGAATGCCGACCGCATCCGGCCCATAGGTGTCGCGCGACTCGCGGAGTTTGCGCGCGGTGATCTCCAGGGCCGTTTCCCAATCGACTTCGACCCACTCCCCCCGGTCGGAGCTGCGCGGAGCTCCCTCCAGGAGGTAGCGGCGCACGCGCGGGCGGGTCAGGCGGTCCGGATGGTGGATAAAGTCGTAGCCGTAGCGCCCTTTCACGCAGAGCGCCATACCGTTGACAGGCGCGTTCGGATTCGAGCTCACGCCGATCACGCGGCCGTCGCGTACAATCAGGTCGAAAGAGCAGCCTACGCCGCAGTACGGGCACACCGTAGTCACCCGTTGCACCTGGTGCAGGCGTCCCAGGCCGTGGCGCATCCGATCGGTGAGCGCGCCAGTGGGGCAATAGGCGACGCAGTTTCCACACGATTCGCAGCGCGCCTCCAGCATCGTCGTGCCCGCGCCTGCGACGACCTGTTCTTCGAACCCACGGTAGGCGATGCCCCAGACATATCTCCCCTGAACTTCGGAGCAGGCAAGCACGCAGCGGCGGCAGAGGATGCACTTGTTGAAATCCACCCGCACGAACGGGTTCGGGTCGCTATCTACAGGGAAACGGTTGCCCTTTGTTCCCCAAGCGGGTGGGCTGACCTGATACTCGTAGGCCAGGTCCTGCAGCTCGCACGATCCTGAGGAATCGCACAGGAGGCAATCCTGGGGGTGGTTGGCGAGCATCAGTTCCAAGGTGCGGCGGCGCGAACGGATCACGCGTTCGCTGTGGGTGTACACGACCATGCCGTCCGCCACGGGGAACACGCAGGCCGCTTGCAGGAAGCGCTGCTTTTCGACCTCGACCACGCAGATGCGGCAGTTTCCGGTGGGGGTGAGATCCCGGTGATAGCAGAGGGTGGGAATACGGATGCCCGCTGCCCTTGCTGCTTCGAGGATGGTCTGTCCCTCCTCGGCCTGGACGGTCACTCCGTCGATCGTGATGCGGATTGGCTTTCCCATCGCTGCCCCCTTACATCCTGCAAACTCCGGCCGGGCAAATGCCTCGGGTGTGGGCTTCGAATTCGGGCTCGAAGAGGTGGAGGGCCGAAAGGACCGCGGTCGCCGCGGTCTGGCCCAAGCCGCAGAAGGAGCTATCGGCCATATGTTCGCCCCACTCGCGCAGCTCCCGCAAGTGTTCTGGGCTCCCCTGGCCGCTTCTCAGCTCGTCCAGCAGCTGGAGTTGGCGCTCTGTGCCGACCCGACAGGGTGTGCACTTCCCGCACGACTCCGTGCGGAAAAAGGCGGCGACAGCTCGGACGTAATCCACCATACAGGTCTCTTCGTCCAGGATCACGACGTCCCCGGCCCCCAGCATAGCGCCCGCCCGCGCGCAGGAGGCAAAGTCGAGCGGCACGTCCAGAAACTCCGGGCCGACGATGGCTCCGGCGGCGCCGCCCAGGTGGCAGGCCTTGAAGGGAGCAGACCCGCGCAGGCCGGCGGCCGGCCCTTCGATCAGTCGGCGGAGTGTCCACTCGCCTAGGGGTGCTTCCAGCAGTCCCCTTCGGTGCACGTGGCCGGTGACCGGATACAGTTTGGTCCCCGGGCAGCTCTCGGTGCCTACCTGGCGGTACCACTCCGCACCGTGCGCGATGATCCCCGGAAGGTTGCACAGCGTTTCGACGTTGTTCACCAGGGTGGGTTCTCCCGCCAGTCCGTACGTCGTGGGATAGGGTGGGCGCAGGCGGGGCTCGCCCCGTTTCCCCTCCAGGCTTTCCAGCAGCGCCGTTTCCTCGCCGCAAATGTAAGCACCTGCCCCCCGATGCACGTGGATACGGAAAGAAAAGCCCGTGCCGAAGATGTTCGACCCCAGGTAGCCGGCTTCCTCGGCTTCCCGGATGGCCCGCTCGAGGAGCTGCGCCTGTGGGGCGTATTCACCGCGGATGTAGATGTACCCTTCGTGGGCACCGATGGCGTATCCGGCGATGGCGATGCCCTCCAGGAGCTGGTGGGGATCGCCCGCCATCAACACGCGGTCTTTGAACGTACCCGGCTCGGATTCATCCGCGTTACAGACCACGTAGGAGGTTCGGCCGCCGGCTTTGGCGGCCGCGGTGAAGCGCATCTTGAGG
>JBMFPK010000303.1:0-3212 GCA_049969155.1 Chloroflexia bacterium
GGAAGCGGCCAAGGAAGCACCTCCCAGGTGGCGTTCTCCGGAAGGAGTTCCCAGATCCGATCGAGCGGCCGGCCCCTTGCGCGACATCGAAGCAGCGCGATCGGGAGAAGATGGGTGAATACGGCCACCACGCCCTCATGGCGGGACGCGATCTCGTCCAGGGCCGCCCGAACGCGCGTTTCCAGCTCCAGAAGGCTCTCGCCGCCAGGCGGCCGCACCCGCGATGGGTAACGTGCCCACACCTCCCAAAGGTCGGGCCAGCGCGAAGCGATGTCCGCTGCGGTCAGGCCTTCCCACTCCCCCAGCGCAATCTCCCGCAGCCTGCGGTCGAAGCGAAGCGGGAGGCCCGTTCGCTCGACCAGTTCCTGGGCTGTCTGGCGAGCCCGGCGCAGGTCGCTCGAATAGACGGCCTGAAAAGGGATTCCCTCCAGGGCCGTCGCGGCCTCCCGGGCCTGCTGTCGACCCCGCTCATTCAACGGTGGATCGGATTGCCCCTGAAGGCGCCCGGCATTGTTCCACTCGGTCCGGCCGTGGCGCACCAGGTACAGCAGCGTCACTCGATCCCTCGCGCCCGTCGGTAAGCCGGGACGGTGATCATCGGTGGGCGTTCCACATCGCTGATCCGCTCGACCTCCAAGAAGAACCGCCCCGGTTCGGAGCGGATCAGCTTCATGCTGCGCTGCATCTCCTCGAGCAGCCGAACTTTGCTCCGCGCCTCCAGTCGGGAGATAAAGACCTGCAGGATGGCGAAGGCCATCCGGCTCAAGTTCACCAGCGGCTGGTTGCGATGGATCCGCTCCTCCAGGTCCACCTGAGCGATTGCTTCGAGCCCGAAGCGGTCCAGAATATCGATCAACAGGCCGATTTCCACCCCGTAGCCAGAGAAGAAGGGAACCTGCTCCAGCGCCTGGCGCCGGCCGGCATACTCTCCCGCCAGCGGTTGGATGAGGCCGGAGAGCTCCGGGAAGAAGAGATTGATCAGGGGACGTGCCAAAAGCTCGGTAACCCGTCCGCCGCCGTGCGCCCGCAGCTGGCCGTCCACGCGGATCGGTCGGCGGTAGAACCCTTTCACGTACTGGATCGAATCCCATAGCAGAAGCGGGCCCAGCAACCCGTAGACAAAGCGCGGGTGGATGTTCACAATATCCGTATCGACCCAGACGATCAGGTCGCCTCGGGTCACATACAGGCTCTTCCAGAGCGCTTCCCCCTTTCCGGGGAAGGAACCCACCTCCTCGGCAAGGATATGCTGATGGATGTAGACCGGAATGCCCAGGGAAGTGGCAATTTCCCGGGTCCCGTCGGTCGAGTTGCTGTCGATCAGCACAATCTCGTCGAGCAAGGGCACCTCTTCCATCAGCGCGTGCCGCAACGTGGTGATCACGTTCCGGATCGTCGCGGCTTCGTTCAGCGCCGGCAGCGCCAGGCTGATCGTCACCCCGCGGGCCCGTTTGAGGCGAAGCAGCTGTTCCAAGTCCGAGAACTCGCTGCTGTGGAAGGTGTTGCTGGCAAACCAACGGTCCACCAGGCTCGAGATGTCCGGAGGAGCGCTCGGGACGACCTGGGCGAGCTGGCCTGGGAGCGGCAGAGGTCCCAGGTGGCGCGAGCGAACCAGAATGGCCGGAAGTCCGCTCCTCTCCAGGACCTGGCGCAGGATCGGGCCCAACCCGACCGTCCTGGAGATCTGATCTTGAAGCGTGGCCCCCAGGATGATCGCGTCGTGATTGCGAGCCTCCTCCAGGAGCGTGGACAGCGGGTCGCGGCTGGCCTCGACCGCGCGCGTGATGCGGGGTTCACGCTTCCGCAGGCCCCGCAGTTCCGCAGGAAGCTCTCGCGGGCCGGAAACGTGCAGGAGCGTGATTTCCCCGCCGCTCGCCCGAGCCAAAGCACCCGCCGCCTGGAGCGCGAGGTCCGCGTTCAGGCCGCCGCGCATGGGCAACAGGATCTTGCGGCACGCATCGAGCCGTATGCCGTGCACCAGCACCAGGTCGCAGGGAGCCTCGGAGAGCACCCGTTCGACAGGCACACCGAGCAACGGCAGGTCCGGCCCGTCCCACGGAAGGACCAGCAGTTGGGCATCGACATCCAGACACGCGGCCTGTACCTCGCTCCACGCCTCGTAGCCGACCGCGATGCGCGGCAGGATGGACAACTTCTCCGCATCGGCATGCCCAGCCAGCTCGCCCATCGCCTGACGGCATATCTGGGCGGGCACCGCGCCGCTGCTGATCGGTTCCCCTTCGGGCAGGATCACAATCCCCTGCAACACCACCTCTCCACCCGCCTCGGGCAAAAGCGTGAGGCCCAGGCGCAGCAGATCCGGGTCACAATCGGTGGCCCGCATCGGAAGGAGGATCCGGTAGGAGCACGCTTTCCTCGTATGGCTCACAGAGAACCCTCCAGCAGGGGAAGCACCTTGAGGCGGACGATCGTCTCCCAAAGGAATTCCCTGCGCACCCGATACCGCAGCCGCGCTGTGCTGTCGGAACAAAGCCTTTCCCAGATCCGACGGGCAATGGCCTCCGGCGGATCTTCCGTAGAAAAGCGGTCGACGTCTTCCCGGCCCGCCTCCCGAAACGGAGGGATATCGCTGCAGAACACCGGCAGGCGCGCGAGCCCCGCTTCCAGGATGGGAATGCCGAACCCCTCCTGTGTGCTAGGAAACAGGAGGATGTCCGCCAGGCCGTACAGGTCGGCCACCGTCGCGTCGTCCGGCGTGACGCCGATCTCGTAAAGCACGTGTGCCGCAGCCCCCAGTTCCAGATGCTCGCGCAACTCGAGCAAGCGCTGGAAATAGGCCCGGTTCGCCGGGTTGTGCGGCCCTGGCGGGCCGGTGACGATCAGCCGGGCGTCTTCCCCGCTGATCCTCCGCAGGCTGGCCAGGACGTGAAGGGCCAGCTCGATGTTCTTGCGGGGGGTGAGGCGCACCGGCAGCAGGAGGATCGGCCCCGCTTCCAGCAGGCGAAACCTGCGCACCAGCTCTCGGGTCGTCGCTGTCCACCGGAAGAAGGACGCGGCATCGACCCCCGGAGGCACAACGGCGATCTCCTGTTCTGCCAGCCCGAAGAGCTGGGCGATCCGTGCCCGCTGCGCGGCAGAGACAGTGACATGACGCACGCCGGGCCAGGGTCGACGCAGCAGATCCCAGGGGAACCCTTCGTGGAGCTCCCCACGGTACCCAGGCATGTCCCAGGCGAGGTCGTGATGCCAGC
>JBMFPK010000304.1:0-3209 GCA_049969155.1 Chloroflexia bacterium
CGATAGCCTCAGAAGGAGCCCGCGCATCCGCTCCTGCCCCTCTTCCCGAATCCGTTTGAGCAGCTGCTCGCCCGCCTCCGTCAGCCGCACCACCACGGAGCGCCGATCCGCAGGGTCCCTCTGGCGCTCCACAAGACCGCGCTCGCAAAGCCGGTCTACGATCCCCGTCATCGCCGCCGAACTCTGCCGCGCTTCTTCGGCCAGTATCCCCATCCGCGCGCACCCTGCGGCACTGTCCAGCGCCATCAGCGCCATCAGCTGCGGCGGCGTCAGCCCGTATCCGGCCAGCTCCCGCGCCATGAAGCGGCGAACGGCCCCCGCCAGCCGAAGGATCAACGCGCTCAACATCTGCAGTTCTTCTTCCGGCGGCTCCATGGCCTCCTCCCAGAGCGGCACCCGGATATTTCAGCGTGTAAGTATTTCACGATACAAAGTGTATCATATGCACCCGCTTCTGTCAAGCGGGCTTGTCAGCCCTTGCCAGGCAAGGGTATAATACAGCCATCGGAGGTGCTCTATGCTCGTGCGGAAACGGCTCGATCCGTCCATCTTCAACCTGCCCGTGGAGAAGATGCGTGTGGGCTACTACGCGGATCAGGACCTCCCACGCGCCCAGCAGGTGCTCCTCCGCGACGGACACCATCCCATCGTCCGCCTCGTCGTCTACCAGCGCCAGGAGGTGATCGTCTGCGGGACCGACGAGGCGATCGCCATCCTGAAGCTGTGCAGCGGTTATCTCGACGCCCAGGGCAATTGGGTCCCCGGATGGCAAAAGCTGCGCGTCCACAGCCTCTACGACGGCGAACGCGCCTCTCCCTTCGAGCCGGTCATGACGGTCGAGGGAGACTATGCGCTCTTTGCCCAGCTCGAGACCGACTTTCTCGGCGTGCTCGCCCGCCGCACGCGCGTCGCCACCAACACCGCCGCCGTCGTCGAAGCGGCCGGTGGCAAGCCCGTCCTCTTTTTCCCGGCGCGCTTCGACCATCACCTGGTCCAGACCGGGGACGGCTATGCCGCCTACATCAGCGGGGCCCTCGGCGTGGGGACCGATGCTCAGGGCGCCTGGTGGGGCCGGCCGGGCGTCGCGACCGTGCCACTTTCCCTCATCGCCTGCTACAGGGGGGACACGGTGCGCGCTGCAGAAAAGTTCGCCCAGCACCTCGAACCCACCCTGGCCCTGATCGTCTCCGTCGACTTTGAAAACGACTGCGTGGGTACGGCGCTGCGGGTCGCCGAGCGGCTGGGCCGCCGCCTGTGGGGCGTCCGGCTCGGCACGGACGAACTGCTCGTCGACCGCACCCTACAGGAACTCGGGCTCCCCCTGCACGGGGTGAACCCCGAGCTCGTCACCGCCGTTCGGCGTGCCCTCGATGCCTCTGGCTTCGAGTTCGTGAAGATCGTCGTCGCCAATGACTTCACCCCGGAAAAGATCCGCGCTTTCGAAGCCGCTCACGTCCCGGTCGATGCCTACGCCGTGGGCCAGTACTTGCTCCGGGGCGACCTGGCCTATTACGCCGATGTTGTGGAAGTGGACGGCCGGCCCTGCGCGAGAGCCGGCCTCCCGATCCGCCCGAACCCCCGCCTCACCCTCGTCACCTGAGAATAGGAGGTAGGCCATGACGGATGTCTCCGACCGGCTCGAACAGACCCTTCTGCGCCCCGATACCATGGAAGAGGAGGTGCGCCTGGCCTGCATTGGCGCCCAGACCCATCGCCTCGTCGCCCTTGGGCTGCCGCCCGTTTGGGCCCGCTTCGCCGCAACCGCCTTGGCCGGCTCTGCCGTCCGGCTCGATATCGTTGTGGGCTACCCCCTCGGGACCCACACCCCTTCCGTAAAAGGCCTGGAGGCCCGCCTGGCCCTAGAAGAAGGGGCAAGCGAGATCACCTTCGTCCCCAACCTCGCCGCCTACAAGACCGGTTACCGCGAGACCTTCGCCCAGGATGTCGCCTATACGCTCAAACAGTGCCGGCTCGTCAACCCCGATGCCCTCGTCAAGGTGCTCCTCTACCTGGACCTCCTCAGCCAAGACGAACAACGCGAGGTCGTCCGACTGGTGCAGGAGAACGGCGGGCGCTTCCTGATGCTCGCCTCCTTCGGCAACGCACCCATAACCGCCGGCACGGTGCGCCGCATCCAGGCCCTCATCACGGACCGTACGAAACTGGGGATCTTTGCTCCCATCCGCTCCTGGCAGGAGGCGGCACCGCTGCTCGAACTGGGCATCGAACGCCTGGCCACCCCCCACGCACAGGAGATCGCCAAAGAGGCCGTCCCGTAGAACCCCGCAGGCGATCAGCGCTCGAGCGCGCCCGCTGCCAACACGGCCAGGTCCAGCACCGGGATGCGCTCCGTGACATCCGGATCGTCCAGCACGCAGCGGAAGTGGACCTGACACTTGGGACAGGCCGTGACCAGCAGGTCCGCCCCCGCCGCCCGAGCTTCCTGTAACCGCGCCCGCTGCAGGCGCTTCTGTACGGCCCCGCAAACGCTCCAACCGCTCGTCCCGCAGCAGCGCGCCAGCCGGCCGCTGTGGGCCATCTCCACCAGCTCCCCCAGAGCAGCCAGCACCGTGCGGGGCGCCGCATACTCGCCCAGGTGCCGTCCCAGCCGACACGGATCCTGAAAGGCAAGCCGCGCATCGGAGCGGGCAAAGGAAAGCGCCGCGTCCGCAAGCCACTGGGAAAGGTGGAGCACCTCGGCGCCCAACTCGTAGCCGAACGCCGGATAGTCCAGGGCGAGCGTCCGCGCGCACTCGGCGCACCCGGTGACGATCCGGCGCACACCCACGCGCCGGATGGCCGCCTGGTTCGCTCGAGCCAGGCGCCGAAACCCTTCTACATCCCCCTGCCAAAGCAGGTCGTGGCCGCAGCATCGCTCATCGGGCAGCAGCACAGGCCGCACGCCGGCCGCGTTCAGCAGGCGCACCGTGCTCCGCGCGATCTCCCCCGCCGGAAAACCGAGATCCGAAAACACGACCTCGAAAAACGGCAAACACCCTACAAAGTAGAGCGTCTCGCCTTCCGAGCACACCTCCAGGTCCGCATCCAGCCAACCCAACCGTTCGGGCGCGACGTCCGAGCGGGCCATCAGCCGCATCAGCGCCTCCAGCAGGCCACCGTGGGAACAGGGAGCCTTCTCTCCCTGTTGCCGAGCGAGTGCCCGCAACCCCCGCACAAACCCGATGAGGTCCACCCCCGACGGACACCGT
>JBMFPK010000305.1:0-3205 GCA_049969155.1 Chloroflexia bacterium
AGGTCCCCCTTTGCTGTATCTGTCCGAACTCAAGTCCGAACCTCAGCCACTGAGTTCAGTCCCAAGATCCCGCTTTACCACCTACTTGCAGCAAAGGTTGCCCTGCTCGCACATTGGCCAAATCGCAGCGCTCTCGAGCTATTCGAGAAGGACATCTGCTACTATCGGAACTTAGTCTACCCTGGACTTGGTCGAAGAATACGAAGGTTTCGAGAAGCGTATACGGGGAGCAGGATCTCTTAGGCCACGGCGATCACAACCGTCGCCGAGCATGCCCCGTTACCTCGCAGCTTTCCCTCCCCCGAGGACACGTTCCCCTACCTCCGCCAGCAGGCCGGCCGCCCAGGTGACTTCTGCCTCGTCTTCGCCCTCTACCATCACCCGCAAAAGCGGCTGCGTGCCCGAGTAGCGCAGCAGTACCCGGCCTCGGCTGCCCAGCCGCTTCCGCACCACGGCTTCCGCCTCTACAAGCTCCGGCACCGCGGAGAGCGGCGGCCGCCGCATAACCGGGACGTTCCTCACCACCTGCGGAAAAGGCCGGAACCCCGATGCGAGCGCGGAGAGCGGGCGTCCTTCCCGCGCGGCCATGCCGAGCACCTTCAATGCCGTGTACAGGCCGTCACCGGTGGTGCTCCCCTCACCAAAGATGACCACGTGTCCGGACGGCTCCCCACCAAGCACCCAGTTCCCCTCCAGCATCCGCTGCGCTACATACCGGTCCCCCACCGGCGTCCGCTCCAGCCGCACGCCCATCTCCTCAAGCGCCTTCTCCAGGCCCAGGTTCGCCATCACCGTCCCCACCACCACCCCACCTCGCAGCCGTCCGGCAGCCTGAAGGTCCCGGGCCAGGATGTAGAGCATCGCATCGCCGTCCAGGAGCTTGCCGCCCTCGTCCACCAACATCACCCGATCCCCATCCCCGTCCAGGGCAATCCCCGCGCTGGCCCCCGTCTGCCGCACGGTCTCCTGAAGCGCCTCCGGGTGCTCCGAGCCACACCCCCGGTTGATGTTCTCCCCGTCCGGCTCCGCGTGCAACACCGTCACCCGCGCTCCCAGGCGCCGGAACAGCTCCGGCGCCACACGATACGTTGCCCCGTGCGCACAGTCCACCACCAGGTGCCACCCCCGCAGGGGGAGGTTGCCTCCGGCCCGGGAAAGCAGCGCACTCAGGTACACCTCCTCCGGCGCCTCCGGCACCTCCATCACCGTCCCCACCCGCCATCCATCCCCCGCAACCGGCGGAATTCCCTCCTCGACCAACCGCTCGATCTCCTGCTCCACCTCATCGGCGATCTTGAACCCCGTCTGCGCGAGGATTTTGATCCCGTTGTCCGGATACGGATTGTGAGAGGCTGAGATCATCACTCCCAAGCCGGCCCCGTAGCGCCGCGTGAGCCAGGCGATCCCCGGGGTGGGGATCACGCCGACCGGCAGCACGTCCAACCCGCGCTCAAGCAGGCCGGCCGTCAGCGCGGCCTCCAGGAACGGCCCGGACCGCCGCGTGTCGCGCCCGACCACCACAAGTGGCGGGATCCCCGCCTCCCGCGCCACCTCCGCGATCGCCTGTCCCAGCCGGACGACGGAAGCAGCGGCAAGTGGCCCGTAAGGCACACGGCCGCGGATTCCGTCCGTGCCGAAAAGGCGCAACCGCTCAGCCATCCTTCTTCTCCGGAGCCCGTGGGGTCGCCGAAAGTCCGGCCATCTCCCGTCCCAACTCGAGAAGCTGCTGCACCCGTTCCGGAGTACTCGCCTCAGCATAGAAGCGCACCAGCGGCTCTGTCCCCGAGGCGCGGACCAGGAGCCAGCTTCCGTCCGCCAGAGTGTATTTGTAGCCGCGCTCGTCCAGTGAAGCCTCGACCTTCTGCCCGAACATCTCTCTGGGAACCCGCTCCCGGAGGTGGGCCAGGACGTCCGCCGGGCACGGCTCGACGCAGGGAACATCGATCCGCGCATAATGGTGCTCCCCGACCTGCTCGAACAGGTAGGCCACGAGCTCCGAAGGCGTCCGCTCGAGACGCACCATCAGGTCGAGCAGGAACAGGGCGGAAAGCACACCGTCCCGCTCCGGGATGTGCCCCCGGAAACCGAACCCCGCGCTCTCCTCGCCCCCGATGATCGCGTCGACTTCCACCATCTTGGCGCCGATATACTTGAAACCCACCGGCGTTTCGTAGACGCGCACCCGGTAACGTTCGGCAAGCTTCTGCACCATCGAGGTCGTGGAGATCGACTTGACGATCGGGCCGCGCAGCCCTCGCACCTCCAGCAGGTAGAGCGTGAGCAGGGCAAAGACGCGCAGGGGGTCGATAAAGCGGCCGCGTTCGTCCACCAGGCCGACGCGGTCTGCATCCCCGTCCAGCGCGAGACCGACATCGGAGCCGCTGTCCGGCACCACCGTGCACAGTTTGGTCAGGTTGTGCGCGAGCGGCTCGGGGTTGCGCATCCCCGGAAAGATCGGATTTCGTTCCCCGTGGATCTCGATCACGCGGGTGGACCCGCCGCTCAGAAGCGTCGGCAGATACCCGATCCCCGCCCCGAACATCGGGTCAGCAATGACCGTCAGGCCGGCCTGCCGGATCCGGTCCAGGTTCACCAACGTAGCGAGCTGCTGCTGGTAGGCCGGGAACGGGTCGAACAGCACGACCTTCCTTTCCCGCTGCGCCTCCTCGAACGGACGGCGGCGCACCGGGGAGCGGTCCATCAGCGCCTCGATCTCCGCCACCATCTCCGGCGGCGCGGAGGCCCCATAGGCGTTCTTCACCTTCACGCCGTTGTAGCGGGGCGGGTTGTGGCTGGCAGTGATCACGACCCCCGCTCCGGCAGAACGGGCCAGGATCGCATATGCCGCCGTGGGAGAGGGACAGGCCGCCTGGCACAGGAAAACCGGGATATCGTTCCCGGCCATCACCTCGGCCACTGCCCGTGCAAAGTCTTCGGAGGCAAACCTCTGGTCATAGCCGATCACAATACCCCGGGAAGCTAGCCCCTGGGCCCTGAGGTAGTCCGCTATGGCCTGGGCGACACGCCGCACATTCCCGAAGGTGAAATCTTCGGCAATGACGCCTCGCCAACCGTCGGTGCCAAAGCGGATCGGTTCGGGCATAGGGAACCCCTTGGAACAGGATCGGGGAAAGGCCTCCTCAGGCAAGGGCTCCTGTGCCCCTCTCGGATCGGCTTCGCCCTAAGAAGCGGACTGGACCGGCTG
>JBMFPK010000306.1:0-3192 GCA_049969155.1 Chloroflexia bacterium
CCTTCGGCATCCGGGTTGTGCTGATCGAACCCGGGGATACGCGGACCGGCTTCACCACCCATCGGCGCCGCGTACGTGCCTCTTTCCGGGGTTCGGCCTATACGGAGCCGTTCAAGCGGGCGCTTGCGGTCGTGCGCTTGGACGAGCGCCGCGGTGCCTCGCCGCTCAGCGTCGCCCGCCAGCTGGAGCGCATCATTCGCACCCGTTCCCCGCGTTTCCACTACGTGGTGGCATCCCCCGTGCAGCGGGTGGCCGTCTGGGTCAAACGGTATGCCCCCCACCCGCTGATCGAGTGGGCGCTGCGCAAGTACTATCGGCTTGGGTGAGTGCGCGGCGGGCATCCCTGAACGACCCGCGGGATGTCGCTGGCACCTGGCGCGGCCCCTTTCCGTTGGAGCGCATCGGGGCACGGCTGCGCGTCCTGTAGGGCGCATCTGCGCGAGGAGGGCCCGTTCCGAGCTTGCTTGGGGGCTTCCCGGACCTGATTTCCGCTTTGAAGCGTCCGCAGGGACCGCTTGCCGGGGGCGCGGTGCGTTGTGCCCTTCTCGGCGGTGTACATCTACCCTTCCGGTATGCCCAGCCGCCGCAGCATGGCGCGGTGCGCCTGCCATTCGAGGCGATCGTCCAGAGAGGCCAGGGCGATTTCCGGGCCGTAGCGCCTGCGGAGGGCGGTGAGGAGGAGGTGGTCCGCGAGGTGGGGATTCTTAGGGAGGAGCGATCCGTGTAGATAGCAGCCGATCGCATTCCGGTACACAGCTCCCTCGGTCCGATCCCGGGCGTTGTTGCCGTAGCCGGTACGGACACGTCCCAGCGGGCGGCAGCCCGGTCCGAGGAAGGTGCGGCCGCTGTGGTTCTCAAACCCCACGATCGTCCGGTGGGGTGCATCCCCGGGGGCACCGTCCCATTCCACGACGATGTTGCCGATCAGCCGCTTCCTTCCTCCCACCGTCCACGCGTCAAAGATCCCGACCCCAGGGAGTTCCGTGCCCGTGTGCGTGCGGAAAGAGCGGCCCATCAGTTGGTACCCGCCGCAGATGGCGAGCACGACGAGACCGTCCTCCACCGCCTCCCGCAGGGCCGGCCCCTTGAGGTGGAGAAAGTCTTCCGCGATCAGAGCCTGATTGCTGTCCTGTCCCCCGCCGAAAAAGACCAGATCGTAGGCGCGAAAATCGACCCGCTGGCCCACATCGATGCTCTCTACCTCCACCTCGATGCCGCGCCAGCGCGCACGCTGTACCAGGGTGAGGATGTTTCCCCGGTCTCCGTAGATGTTCATCTGAAGGGGATAGAGGTGGCCGATCGAGAGGCGCATCGGATCCCCTCAAGGCTGTTGCAGGATCACGGAGAGCGGCACCACTCGCAGGCCCTGCTCCTCGAGTCCGTCCAGGATAGCAGGCAGGGCCTGAGCGGTGGTCGCGCTGCCCACGTGCAGGAGGACGATTGCTCCGTCGAGCGGGATCGGCCGGCCCTGGGAATCTGTGGGATGGGTCACGCGGTCCACCAGGAATTCGACGGTCTTGGGTGGGTCCACGCTGTCCAGGCTATCGAGCGCCCAGTAGATGCACAGGAATCCGTCGGTGGCCAGCCGATCCAGCACCCGCGCATCCCGCGCTCCATAGGGCGGGCGCAGGTAAGGGCGGGTGGTGCGCCCTGTCAACTCCTCTACGATCGCCTCGGTGCGCATGATCTCGTCGTGGATTTCCGTATCCCCCAACTCGGTCAGGCGGGGGTGGCTATAGGTGTGGTTGCCGATCTCGTGACCCTCGGCGGCCATCCGCCGCACCAGATCGGGATTCTCCTCTGCCCACTGACCGGTGAGGAAGAAAGTGACGGTGATTCCGCGTTCCCGGAGCGTGTCCAGGATCGATACCGCGGGCTCGGAAGCCGCGCCGGCATCGAAGGTGAGCGCGATACGTCCTCCGGGGATTCCTCGGGTCACCTCGATCCCGTGGGTCTCGAAAGGAGCCTGGGGCTCGAGCCCGGCATACAGGGGCACGATGAGCCCCTGGCCCGGGGCGAGAAGGATGCCCGGACGCAATCGGTTCAGCTCCAGCAGTCCTTGGACCAGGCTCCCATATCGCCGCGCGATCTTTTCCAGCGTGTCCCCCTCCTGAACGCGGTGTGCGGTGTACCCGATCACCGGGGGAAGCGGCGTAGGCGAGGGAGGTGGGGAAGGGCTCGGCGATGGAGAGGGCTCGGAAGGGGCCGTTGGAGACGGAGATGGAAGCCCGTGGGGAAGGGTCGGAGGGCTCGAGGGAGTCGGCCGAACCGTCGGCGTCGATCTCAGGTCACCGACGCCCCGGATAAGCAGCGCCGTGCAGAGCCCGATGAGCAGGACGAGTCCCACGAGGATCCAGCGGCGCACTGGAGATCTCACCGACACCTCCAGCCCCCGGCGAGCGGCTACTCCTGGAAATCGTCCCCCAGCACGATGACGATGTCGGCCCGCGCCGGCTCATCCGATTGGGTGACGACATAATCCGAGGCAATTCCCAGCAGTTCGGCCAGCATCCGGCGCGCTTCCGGATGGTCTCCCCGGTCTAGGATCAGCGTGTGCGGCCGGTTCCCCGCCTGAGGGTCGTTTTCCACCTCTACGATCACGAACCCCTGTGCGCGAAGCCGTTCCGCCGTCCGGCCGGCCAATCCCGGCCTCGAGGTGCCGTTGCGCACCGCGACCGTGACCGAGGCGATGGGGTTCGGGGTGGCCGTGGGGGTCAGCGTCTGGGTGCGGGTGGGCACCGGCGAGGGCTGCAGGGTGAGCGTGCGCGGGGGCTGTACCCAGACGGCGGTGGGAGCTTCCCGCAGCCCCACAGGAGCTTGAGGCAATGTCTGTGCCAGCGGCGATGGCTCTCCGGCCAGACCGAGAGCAACCACGCCCGCCGCTGTGACAAGGAGAAGCAGTCCCCCGATCACCGTCAGCGCGGCCTGCGAAAGCCATCGTCGCAGGGCCAACAACAGAAGCCCTCCGGCGAGCGGAAGCAGCAGCACGACGAAGGCAAGGGGCGAGACGGGCATCGGGTGGTTCACTCCTCGGTAACGCTCAGCTCGTAGGCAGCAGCCTCGGTGGTCGCAGGGGCCATCGCGCTGACCACAACGACCAGGTTCTCGAAATCCCCCACTTGAACCGTGCCCCGGTTCTCCCCATCGAGCGGCATCGCCTGGACCTGCCATCTCCCGAGGGCGTCCCGGATG
>JBMFPK010000307.1:0-3176 GCA_049969155.1 Chloroflexia bacterium
CATCTGCGCCACCGTATGCACCCAGACGCCCGATTCCAGGGAGGGCTTTTCCACCCCCCGGCGAAATTCGTGGTGCAGCGTGACAAAGTGGACCTCGTGGCCTCGACGCGCAAGTTCGCGCGCCAGCGGAAGCCACCGCCCCAGAGCGGATGGGTACAGAGGACTGGAGGTCGAAAGGAAGGCGATCTTCATCGCACGGTGCGGCGCCGGTGGATTTCGGCGTGCATCTCTTCGATTAGGCTCACCAGGTACTCCCAGGCAAAGCGCCCCTTGATCTGACGGATCGCCTGCGCAAACCGCTCCTGCAGCCCTTCCCGGAAATAGCGGAGGATCGCTTCGGCCAGGGCATGCACGTCCCCAGGTGGCACGATCAGGCCGGTGCAGTTGTGTTCCACCGTCTCCCCCAGCCCCCCGACCTGCGTGGCAATCACCGGCAGCTCGAACCCATAGGCGACCTGCACGACCCCGCTCTGCGTGGCTTCCAGATACGGAAGTACTAGCACATCCGCCGCGGAGAAGAAGAGGCCCACCTCCTCGTTCGGCACATAGCGGTTGAGGAGCGTCACGCATTCCTTCAGGCCGAGCGCCGCGACCATCTCCTGATAGTTCCTCTCGTCCTCCCAGAATTCCCCCACCACGAGCAGGCGCACGGGCATCTCACGGAGCACCTCGGGAAGGGCCTGCAGGAGGTACCGCAAGCCCTTGTAACGCCGGACAAAGCCGAAAAAGAGCAGCACCCGATCCTCTTCCGCCAGTCCGAGCTGCGCCCGCGCCTCCTTCCTGGGCAGCGGCCGGACACTGAACATGTCATAGATCGGGAGGGAAGCACCGCGGATGAACGCTTCCGGAAGGGCCCGCCGGAGCAGGGCATAGTCCTCCTCCGACATAACGATGAAACCGTGGGCTCGCCGGAGGGCAAAACGCGCCAGCGACCAGTCCAGAGGGCCGCCGTCCGGAGGAATGATGTGGTGGCATAGGAAAAGGATCGGGATATCCGTTCGACGCCGCACCCAGCCGCTCAACGCGACGAGCATCGGCGTCCAGAAGGGAGTCCACCACTGAAGGATCAGGAGATCCGGCTGGAACCGACAGATGCGCCGAAACGCCCGCCACCAGCTCAGGGGCTGCAAGGGGTCCAGCGTGTACTCACAGTCTGCCTGCAGCGCCGCCCGGCTGGGGTCCGGGGAGGTATTGCCCGGAAAGAGCAGGCGCGGATATTGCCGCCGATAGGACAGCAGATAGACCTGGTGACGTTCCCGCAGGTGCCGCACGAGGAGGGTCGTGTAGTGTGCCACACCTCCACGGTAGGGAAACGTCGGCCCGATGACACAGATGCGCAACGGAGACCCCTCCAGATGGACAGCGGCCCGCGTCCGGGACGCTGACATCTTACACGAGGCTCCGGGCCCTGTCAAAGGGACGGACGGCGCCGCCTGCGGAAGCGCTCTAGCAGAAGAAAGACACCCGCCCACAACAGATCCGCAACCGCGAGCAGGAACCAGAAGAGCACGGCCACCGCGAGTGCAAGGGGCTGCGGGATGTACGCCGCAAGGAGGAGGCTCAGGGCGACTTCCCGCACGGCAAAGCCGAACAGGAAGAGCGAGGTGAGCAGCCCGATCGTTCCGGAGATGGCCCAGAGGCCAACGGTCTCGGGCAGGCGCGTCCAGGGGATCGGCACCACCGAGCGCGCAGCCAGGAAGAGGCTTGTGCCCGTGAGCACCCAGCCGGACAGATACGCTAGGGCGGGGCGGCCGAGGCTGCGATAGGTGATCGCCACGGGCCCCTCCCCACCGAGCCTCCGCAGGACGGAACGCGCCACCCGGTTGAAAAGCGCCGGTTGCAACAGCACGAGCGCCGAGGCGAACAACCCCCCAGTCAGCGCCAGGTGGACGGGATGGCGGTCTTGGGAGAACGGCTGGGCCAGGAGCGCGGTGATCGCTCCAGTCGTGATCAGGAGGAGCACTTCCAGCACGGTCGCCACCAGCGTGTCCCCGGCAGAAACCCCCTCGGCGCGATACAGATGGACTCGACCGAACATGTACCAGAACGGTCCCGGGATGCGCCGGGGCAAATTGGAAAGCGCATAGATCCGCGCGTTCTGGAAAAAGCGCGGAAATCCGGCCACGTGGCCGACAATATCGCCCCAACCCCACAGGACGGCCAAGAAGGCAAGCGAAAAGACCCCGAGCGCCGCCACAAGAAGCCACGGGCGGAGCGTCCAGGAAGCGGCGGAAAGCGTTCCCCAGTTGCGGTAGGCGTTCCAGGCAATCCATCCCAGCGCCGGCACCAGGAGAAGGGCGGTGAGCAGGGGGCGCCAGAAACGTTGGCCGCTCAGGCGCGCATACGCCGCACCCATCCGCGCACGCCACACGAGGTTACCGCGCGTCCCTGAGCGCGCGGCCGGTTCGCCTTCTTTCCACCCGTTCATCGTGCTGCTCTCCGGATACGGCGCCGGATCAGGGAAAGCCCGGCCGGCAGACAGAGCGCGGCCCAGCTCCGCCACCCCCAGGGGAGCCGCCATCTCCGCTGCCAGTTGCGGTAACGCGAAAGGAAGGGCTCGAGCGACACCTCTCCTCCCCGATAGCCCAGGCCGACCACCGTGTGCGGGGCATCCGGGTCCCCGGCATAACCCACGAACGACGGCTCATAGTCCCGCAGCAGAGCACGGAACCCTTCCGGGGTGAAGCGCCAGTAGTCTGCCGGGTAGTCGTGGATCGGAAAGTCCATCACCGAGCTGAGCACAAGGAGGCCTCCCGGCCTCAGGATGCGCCGCACCTCCTCCATAGCGAGCCAGAAGAACTCCACGTGCTCCAGCGTGTCCAGGAGGAGCACCGTGCCGACCGTCCCGTTCGGAAGCGCGATGCGGTGCAGGTCGAGTACCCGGTCGACCCCCGGGCCGGGACGTATGTCGCACCCGACATACCTCCGTCCGGGAAAGAGCGGGCGCAGGTCGGCAAACCCTTCCTGCCCGGGCACCTGCAGGGCGCCGAATTCGTAGATCGGCTCGGGAACGGGGAGCGTCTCGGCAACCAGGCGCACGAACTCTTTGACCAGGACGCGCACGCATGCCCTCCTAGCGCCTGACGACCGGCAGGAAGTAGAGCCAAACCGCGCGTTCGCTGAAGAACACCTCCTCGGCGACGGCCGGCCCTTCCTCCCACACCAGCGCGTCCGGA
>JBMFPK010000308.1:0-3165 GCA_049969155.1 Chloroflexia bacterium
GTGCGGTGGCGCTGCTGTGGTCGTGCAACCCGAGCCTGATCGGCCAGATCGACGAGACCTTCGAGATCCTCCAGGACAACGCGGATCCGCCTCCGCCGGGCGATTGTGGTGCGCCTCCGGACGGTGAGGGGAACTACACCTACGGCTACGGCTACCTGAACGTCTACAACGCCGGCCTGCTCTGGTGCGGCGAGACGGGATACTTGCACGGACATGTGACGGACGCCAACTCCGCGGTACCGCTCGAAGGAGCCCAGATCGTTGCTCAGCGGATGGGTGGAGGTGCGCCCTCTGCCTACACCGACCCGAGTGGCTACTACACCATGACCCTCATGGTCGGCACTTACACGGTCACCGCAAGCCTGTACGGGTACTTCCCGCAGACGGTCTATGGCGTCGAGGTGATCACCGACCAGGTCACCACGCAGGACTTTGCCCTCTTCCCGGCACCGTCCTACGTGATCTCCGGCACGGTCACCGATGCCCGGACCGGCTGGCCGCTCTACGCGCGGATCGACATCGACGGGTACCCCTACGGCCCGGTATGGAGCGACCCAGTCTCCGGGTTCTACGAGGTGACCCTAGTGGGCGGACAGTCGTACACCTTCCATGTCGAGGCGTGGGTGTCCGGATACGTCCCCGAAAGTCGGGATATCGGGATGCTCAGCGGGGACCGCACGGAGAACTTTAGCCTGAATGCGGACCTGGCGTCCTGCTCGGCTCCCGGCTACCAACCGCTCTGTTTCTACTTCCAGAACTTTGAAGCGGACGACGGGGGCTTTACCGCCGTCGGCGTCACTTCCTGGGAGTGGGGCGTCCCCACGAGCGGCCCCGGGCAGGCGCACTCCGGGAACAACGTCTGGGCGACCAACCTGGAGGGGAACTATGGCAACAACGAGGACGGCTATGCCCAGTCCCCGGACATCGACCTGAGCGCCCTGGCTGGCCAGGGAGTCCTCGTCTCGTGGTGGCAATGGCTGCAGACCGAGTCGGGCTTTGACTACGCCAGCGTCGAGGTGAGCAACGACGGCGGTGCCACCTGGACGCGCGTCTACGGCGAGGTGAGCGGCAACGTCGACCCGGAGTGGTCCCGGCACCAGGTGGTCCTCGATCCTTCCTACGCGGTGAGCAACTTCCGCGTCCGCTTCCGGCTGCGCAGCGACTTTTCGGTCGTCTACCCCGGGTACTACGTGGACGACGTCTGCATCGTTCCCGTGCCGGCTCCTGCTCCTGCTTTCTTCGACAACTTTGAATCCGGGTACGGCAACTGGAGCATGACCGGCCTCTGGAACCCCGAGGCCGAAAGCGATACCTGTGGGAGTCAGGTCGCGCCGTTCCCGAGCCCCACCCACGACGCCTACTACGGCCTCGATGGGACCTGCACCTTCGACAACGGCATGGCGAACTCCGGTGTGCTGAGCATGGTCTCGGATGTCGACCTGAGCACCACCGGCGGGGCGATACTGAGGTTCTGGAGCTACGAAGAGACGGAATGCGGCATGGGCAACTGCGGCTTCGACGTCCGTTATGTGGACGTCTCCACGGACGGGGGCTCCAGCTGGGCTACGGTTTGGGGATCCGGTGGGCCGGAAGGCCTCTGGTACCAGGCCTCGGTGGACCTTTCGGACTATGTGGGCGGGCCCCTGCGCGTGCGCTTCCGCTTCGACAGCGTCGACAACCTGTTCAACGACTACTTCGGGTGGATGGTCGACAACGTCGAGATCGTGACCAGCACGGGAGCGGCGGCCATCCCGTGCGTGCCGCAGCCCGGTGGGCTCGTCGTGGGCAACGTTTACGATGAGAACACCGGCGAGGCGCTGACGGGTGCCCAGGTCGCGAACGACAGCGGCCACGCGGCGGTGACGGTTGCCACCGAAGATCCGGCTGTGGACGATGCGTTCTACGTGCTCTTCTCGCCTCCCGGGGACCACATCTTCACCGCCACAATGGGGGGTGGGTACGGCGCGGACGTCGCGTGGGTGACGGTCGTGCAGAGCGACACCGTGGGGCAGGATTTTGCCCTGCCGGCCGGCTGGCTCTTCTACGATCCGCCGTCTCTCGAGGTCACCCTCGATATGGGAAACAGCACGACCGAGATGCTGACGCTCTCTAACGAGGGCGCGTTGCCGCTGGCGTTCGGGTTCAAGGAGCTGGACCGCGGCTTCCAGCCGTCCGCCCTCTCCATCCCACCCAGCGACGGAAACTTCCTGCGCGGGAGCATGCCGCCCTCTACGGGCCGTGCGCCCGTCTCGCCTTCCTACGTCCCGGGCGGTGGGTTCCTGCCGCTACAGGGGGCCCCGGCGTTTGCCGTGGACATCTACCCGGGTGAGAACCTGGTCCACTTCTATTCGGACAACCCGGGCTCCTGGACGGTCGTGGCGCCGCTCCCCGGGAACGCCTACTTCGCTGGTGACTTTGTCAGGGGCGATTTTAGCAAGCTCTACGTCATCGACTACTACCTGCAGCAGCTGCACGCCGTGGACACCGCCACCGGCGCCGTCACGGTGATCGGCCCGGCCATCCCGTACGGGGGCGAGGCCTGGACCGGTATGGCCGGCGCGCCGGACGGCACGATGTACGCCTCCTCCACGAACCTCAGCCGTTCCACCCTCTACACGGTCGACCTGGACACTGGCGCGACCACGGTGGTTGGCCAGATCACGAACGCCCCGTGCATCATCGATATCGCCATCAACGCGGCTGGGGAGATGTACGGAGTGGACATCTGCAGCGACGTCCTGGTGCGCATCGATCCGGAGACTGGTGCGGGTCAGGTCGTGGGTTCGCTCGGCTTTGACGCCAACTACGCCCAGGGGATGGACTTTGAGGAAGAGTCCAACGTCCTCTACCTGGCCGCCTTCAACAACGGCACCTTCCAGGGCGAGCTGCGGATCGCCGATACGAACACCGGCAACACCGTGCTTGTGGGTCCCTTCCCGGGCGGTGCGGAAGTCGATAGCCTGGGCTTTGCCACCGGTGGGGTCGCCGACGTGCCGTGGCTCTCGGAAAGCCCCATCACCGGCACGATCGGTGCAGGGGATAGCGCGGATATTCAGGTGACCTTCGACGCGGGCGTCGTCGGGCAGCCGGGGACCTATATGGCCACGCTCAAGGTGGACAACGATACGCCCTATGCTGCCCCCAGGATCCCGGTGACGATGACCG
>JBMFPK010000309.1:0-3160 GCA_049969155.1 Chloroflexia bacterium
TGCTCTTTTCCTCCAGAAACAGAAAGCGCAACATGGCCGGGTCCACGTACATATCCCCCCGAGTAACGATCCGGATGGCAGAGATCAACTCGGCTTCGGCGGCCCGCTTCAGGACGTAGCCGGAAGCCCCGGCGCGAATCGCCTCCCGCAGAAGCGCCTCGTCCTCGTGGACGGTGAGAATCAGGACGTGGAGCTCCGGATACCGAGATTTCAGCCTCCTGGTGACGGTAATCCCGTCCAGGTCCGGCATGCTGATGTCCAGGAGGAGGACATCCGGACGGGTTCTCTCCACCAGGTCGATCGTCTCATAGCCGCCTGCGGCTTCACCCGCAAGTTCCAGGGACGGCTCGGAGGCGATCAAAGCCCGCAGGCCAGCGCGCACGATGGCGTGGTCGTCGGCGATCAGCACCCTAACCATAGAGCGGGACCTCCACACGGACCGTGGTGCCTTTGCCGGGCGCACTTTCAAGGATGAACTTTCCACCCAGCATTTCGATCCGCTCACGCATCCCGAAGATGCCCAGATGGCCCTCCAGGGCCATGGGAGTGGGAGTAAACCCTATGCCGTCATCTTCTACGATCACCACGACGTGCTTGTCGTGCAGACTGAGCAATATGTCCACCCGGGTGGCTTGGGCGTGCAACGCCACGTTCGTCAACGATTCCTGAACGATGCGGAAGAGCGCGGTTTCCACATCCTCGGGCAGACGGGTATCCTGCACACCGACGGCCTCGAATTCCACCTCTATGTTGTACTGTCGGCGAAATTCATAAACATATTGCTCCAATGCCCGAACGAGGCCGAGGTGGTCCAGGCTTGCAGGGCGCAGGCGGATGGCCAACCGGTGGAGCTGGTCCTGAATCTCGGCGGTGGCTTGCTTCAGCATGCGGATCCGCTCACTGATAGCCTCCGAGTGCTCGGCGTTGCGCTCTAGCAACCCGAGTTGCACCGTGAGCGCTGCCAGCAGTTGCCCAAATTCATCGTGCAACTCCCGGGAGAGATGGAGCCGTTCTTCCTCCTGGGCTTTGATCAATCGCTGCGAAAGGGCGTGCAGTTGCCGGTTGGCCCGGCGTACTTCTTCGACCAGCCGGGTATTCTGGATGGCGACCGCCGCCAGGTTGGCGTAGGACTGGATCAGCAGCTGCCGCTCCTCGGTGAAAAAGGAGGCACCCTTGCTGAGCAAGACCAGCCGACCAAGCTCTTCGCCCCCGAAGACCAGGGGAAACGCGGCGTACGAACGGTAGGGAGGATTCCCGCCGGCGTCCGGGGTTCGGGTGCGACAACCTCTTTCCGAGAGCGCGTTGGGCTTTTCCATCTGGACCTTCATCTCCGCCGCGGCCTCCGGATGGATCCCACAGGCCGCGATCACGCGCTCCGGTGCGCCTTCACGTCCCGGCTCTTCGATCCAAGCCGCGTCGGCGCCCAGGCTGTCCACGGCCAACCGGCAGACGGTGTGATGTACCCTGGGCAGCTCGGAATAGTTCAAGAAGGTCTTGGAAGAATGGTTCAGGATCACCAGGTCGTTCACGCGCTGCCGGAGGGCGTTCATAGCCTTCCAGCGCTCAGTGGTCGTAGCGGCCAAGATCAGCGATGTGAGCGCCAGCACCCCGGTGAAGGTCTGCAGAAGGACCAAGCTATCGTTCAACGATTCCTGGGAAAAGGGTCCCATGCCATGGGCGGTGCCCCAAATCGCGATCCCTGAGACCAGGAAGACCCCCGTGGTCGCGCCGCGCGGGCCGAAGCGCAGCGAGGCCCAGATCAAGAAGGGGAAAATCACATACATCAGGGCTCGGTGGAAGGTGCCAAGAGGGGGCTGGTTGCTGAAGACATACCAGGTCAGCAGCCCCAAGGCCAGCAAGAGGGTCCCGCCTTCCAGGTATGCCCGCCGGTTGGCCTGGAAAGAGGGAGGGGATGCCCACACCAGCAGCATCGGCGCCACCACCAACGCGCCCAGGAGGTCACCGATCCACCAAGTCATCCAGATCGTGTCGTAGCCGCTGGTGATCCGGCCGGTCAGAGCCAACGTCAGCGTCCCGCCGGTCGCACTGATGGCCGCACTGACCATAGAGACCAGTACGAGCCCGACAATGTCCCGAACCCGGTCCATTTCCTTGCGGAATTCGACGAACCGCCGGAGGAAAAAAGCGCCCGTCACCGCTTCAAGGGTGTTGCCAACGGCCATGCCGAGAGCCACTCCCAGAGGCGCGCCGGTGAGTACCGAACCGACCAAGACGCCCAGCGTGATGCCCGGCCACAGCCTGTAGCCAAGGAGCAACACGGCCGCCAGCGCGATACCCGTCGGGGGCCAGACGGGGGAGGTGTTCACCTGTACGTAAGCCAGCCTCAATCCGACCCGGACCGCGAGATGGTAGATCACGGCCAGCGCGAGGAGTTCCGAGAGATAGACAGCTAGACTCCGGATCCGATGCTGCCGGATGTCCTGGATTCTTTTCATCTCTTACCTCAAAGGGATCCTGGTCCCTATAGCCCGTCCGGGTCAGGCACCACCCGCACACGCGCGCCGCGCGCCGCCGGACGCGCCGCAAACACATCCCCACCTCCCTGGCGTTCGAGGAACCGCTCCGCCAACCGGGCCAGTGCGGCGGCCTGTGATTCCCCCACTGCCAGGGCGTAGACCGTGGGCCCCCAGGAACTTTGGCCGGCCCCCAACGCCCCCTCTTCCAGCCAGAGATCGATCAGACGCGCCGAGATCGGGTTCGCAAACCGCCCTCCCTGTACCGCGGCGAAGGAATCGCCCACCAGGCGCTGGATCTGGGTGAGGGCCCGGCCGAAGCCCATCGCATCCTTTTCCGCGATCGCCGGCAGCATCTGCATGACGAGGAGCCGGCACAACCTCTCGGATAAAGCCGCCGGGGACGGGGGAAGCACCCGGAACGCCGCCTGTTCCCGCTCCCCGCTCAGGCCCCGATCGGCTTCCGGAATGGCGACCACGAAACGCCACCCCGCGGGCAGCCGACCGCGGTAGAGCAGGGGCGGGGGGAGCTGCCGCCCTCCCTCTGCCGGATGCCCGCCGTCGACCACGAACCCCCCGTAGCGGAAAACGGCTACCCCCACTCCGGAGTGGACCCCGCGGCCCATCTGCGCGGCCATCTCCTCGACCGGAAGGTCCAGTCCCCCCAGGCGGGCGAGCGCCGCCCC
>JBMFPK010000310.1:0-3159 GCA_049969155.1 Chloroflexia bacterium
TGGATTCGATCCAGTCCGTCTACCTCGAGGCGCTTGCCTCGGCTGCGGGCAGCGTGAGCCAGGTGCGCGAAGGAGCGGCGATCCTCACACGGTTGGCCAAGGAGCGCCATATCCCAATTTTCCTGGTGGGCCATGTGACCAAGGCAGGCGCCATCGCGGGACCCCGCGTCCTGGAACACATTGTGGATACCGTCCTGTACCTGGAGGGCGACCGGTTTCACCAGTATCGGCTGCTGCGCAGCGTGAAGAACCGCTTCGGCTCCACCTTCGAGGTCGGCGTCTTCGAGATGGGTGCCACCGGCATGCAGGAAGTGGAAAACCCGTCACTGGCTTTCCTGGCCGAGCGATCCCCCTCGACTCCGGGATCTACGGTGGTCGTCACGATGGAAGGGACCCGCCCCATCTTGGTCGAGGTCCAGGCGCTGACCGCGACGACATCCCTGGCCCTTCCCCGGCGGACAGCCAACGGCATCGACATCGGACGTCTGCTCATGCTGACCGCGGTGCTTTCCAAACGCGTCGGGCTGACGCTGGGAAATCAGGACATCTATGTAAACGTCGTCGGGGGCATGCGGATCCACGAACCGGCAGCCGATCTCGCCGTGGCAACGGCCATCGCGTCCGTGTACCGCAACGCACCGATCGACCCGGACATGGTGCTCGTGGGGGAAATCGGTCTTTCGGGGGAACTGCGAAGCGTCAGCCAGCTGGAACGGCGGCTCGCGGAGGCCGCCAAACTTGGGTTCAAGCGGTCCCTGTACCCGCGCACTTCCCGGCGTCCGCAAGTGCCGGAGGGGTTCGAGCTGATCGGCATTCGCTCTCTGGCCGAGGCCCTGGAGGTTGCGTTGCAGCGTTGACGGGGGAACCGGGATGCTCTGGCTCCTCGCTGTCCTTCTGGCTTATCTGATCGGATCCTTTCCCAGTGGGGTAATCGTCGTGCGGCTAGCACGGGGGATCGACGTTCGCCAGGTCGGAAGCCGCCGCAGCGGCACGACCAATGTGCTCCGCGCCGCGGGCGCAGTGGCCGCAGGGGCCGTCTTTGCGCTGGATGTGCTGAAAGGTGCCAGCGCGGTGTGGCTCGGCCGCTGGATGGCCGGTTCTTCCCTCTTCGAGTCCCTGGGGATGCGCAGGGCTTTCGCTGAAAGTCCGGAGCGGAACACCTGGCTTGCCGTAACCGCCGGCCTCGCGGCCTTCTGCGGCCACAACTGGCCCGTATACGTGCGCTTCCGCGGGGGACGAGGGGTCGCTACAGCTTTTGGAAGCTTCCTAGCGTTGGCACCTTTCCCGGCGCTTGGGGCTCTAGCCTTGGGAGTTGTGGTCATCGCCCTCACCCGGTATGTGTCCCTCGGCTCGTTGATCGGCTCATGCGCGCTCCCGGTCGGACTCGCACTGCAGGCCGTCTTTGGGTCGCTCGCTTGGCCCGTGGTCTGGTACGGGATCGCGGCCGCCGCGCTGATCGTTTTCCAGCATCGGGACAACATCGCCCGCCTGCGAGCAGGCACAGAGCGCCGATTGGGTGGGGGCGCTTCTCCGCCGGGCGAGCCTTGAGCGCTCGGAGAAGGGAGGCGCGATGCCGTGGCGCCGTTTGCGGGGTCTTGGGTGGAACAAGGAAAGCGCCTCCCCTTCGCCACAGCGGCGTTCCTCCTTTCTCTAGGGGTCATTTGCGTCTGGACCCTTTGGGGAGTCGCGGAGCTCTTTCACGAAGGCTGGTACGGGCCCTGGCCACAGCGGCTCCTGTACTTTGTGCCGGCTGCGCTCTGGCTGGCGCTCACGTACGTGGGCCTTTCCTGGCCGCGCACGGGAGGCTGGTCCTTCGTAGCGCTCGTGGGCGGGTCCGCAGTGGTCTGGAACTTGGCCGAGCTTTCCCGAGGGCAATGGAGCGCCATCGGGGCGCTCAACAGCTTCCCGGTTTCGGGAATCGGCATCGTTATCGGGCTCCTGTTCCTGCTTTAGGTGAGAGGGCGCCCACAGCAGACGGCGCGCGCCGGAAGGACAGCCTACCTGCTCGCCGTCAGGGTCCCGCTGTTCCTGGGTGTGGTCCTTTCGGTCGAGCCGCTCGTGCGCATCGCCGAGCGCGTGGACGACGGCTGGAGGGGAACTGATCCAGAGAAACGGCGTGACCTTGCTCTGGGCAGGCCGGGGGCCGGGGTGGGAGATCTCCACGCGCGGGGCGACCTGGTACCAGGCGCGCTACTGGAGGCTGCCTACGGTGGACGAGGCAGTGTGTTCGCTCGTGCGCTCCGGCGGCAACGCCGGCTGTACCTGGAGCGGCCGGCCCGGCCATGTCGCGCGCCGAGTGCACCCCGACAAGGAGACACCCCTCTGGGCTCCCGATGCGCCGGTCATCTACTACTGGACGGACACAGAGGCCAACCCGCGGTCTGCACACTATGTCTCTTTTAGCGGAGGCGTATACGCGGCGGACAAGCCCGCAAAGCGGGGCAGCCTCTGGTTCCGCTGCGTGCGAGAGTCCTAGTCGAAGCGGGGCAAGCAGGCGCTCAGGTCCCAATTCTGCAGCGCCTCGATGGCGCGGTGTTCTGTCAGATCCAGGTGCAGCGGGGTCACAGAGACATAGCCGGCAGCAAGCGCGGCAAGGTCGGTGCCCGGGATGAGCTCCCCGGTCGGCGGAGGCCCTCCAAGGCGGTACCGGCGCAGATCTTCCCGTTCCTCCAGCAGCTCCAGTTCGTCGCGGTAGATCCGGCGGCCCAGCCGGGTAATCGCCACCCCCTGGATCTCGTGCGGCGGCCGGTTGGGAATGTTCACATTGAGCAGGACGCCTTCGGGAAGCCCGCGACGCGCCACTTCCAGCACGAACCGCTGGGCAAAAGCGGCCGCCCAGGTGAAATCCCACCCCGAGTAACCGTCCAGGGATATCGCGACCGCCGGCACGCCGAACAGCACGGCCTCCATGGCGGCCGCGACCGTGCCGGAGTAGGTGACATCGGACCCCACATTCGGCCCCCGATTGATCCCGGAAACGACCAGTTCGGGCCTTCGGGGCAGCATGCCCATCAGGGCAAGGGCCACGCAGTCGGAAGGCGTTCCGTCGCAGACGTGCACGAAGCTCCCGTCAGCGAGGGCGAGCCTCCGCACCGTCAGCGGATCGAAGAGGATGCGGCTATGCCCTGCCGCACTCCAGTTGCGGTCCGGTGCGACAAC